>CAZBCB010000146.1:0-7371 GCA_964489905.1 uncultured Bacteroidales bacterium | reverse complement strand
GAAAAAATCTTGTCCAGGGTCGTTCGCTTCTGGAAATGCTTGAAAACTCAGTCAATAAATATCATACCAAAATTCTCACTGCCGCAGAAGTTATCGAAGAACTCATCAATCTAGCAAAAGAAATTAAAGAAATGGATAAAGAGCCACGGGAACTGAGATTATCTGAGCATGAATACGCATTCTATACAGCCGTAGCAAGTAATGAGAGCGCACGAGAACTCATGGGAAAAGAGAAATTGCGGGATTTGGCTGTTGTTCTTTACAATAAGGTCAGGGAAAACACCACCATAGATTGGACGATAAAAGAAAGTGTCAGAGCAAAGCTTAAAGTAATGGTAAAGCGGGTATTGCGCCAGTATGGCTATCCGCCTGATATGCAAAAGTTGGCAACAGAAACTGTACTCAAACAGGCGGAACTGATTGCCAGTGAATTGACAAATGCTGCTTGAAAAATAAAATCACCTTTATGGATTCTACATGAAGCCTGCACAGTGATATGGTTGATAAATAACTGTTTTTAAGCGTTGGTACTATGCTATTTGAACAACAACAGCTTTATACCACTAATAAAAAGTCTATAGCTGGAGAATGTTGTAACTAATAAAGAAAAATAATTATTTCACAATGAAGAGAAGAATAGAACTAAATAATAATAAGTATTTTTTAATAACCCCAAATTCGTTAATTGATATTTTTTAGTTAACGAAATTTTGGGTATCAATAAAAGCAACCAGTTATTTATGATTTGCTTTTTCCAACAGATAAGATTCTGCCTCAATTGACCATAAGCCTTTGTTATTGGTACAAATAGCATGCAAATCCCTGAAAAAAGGATTTGTTTTTCCTTTTTCCTTAAATTGATCAATGGCAGTTAGTTCCATATTTATATGCATATACATAAGTTTCTTGCCGCCGGATATTTCAGGTAAGTGCAGGGTTGCATCAATGACGGCATCGATACCACCAATATGTGTTACAAGTCCGGCAGGATCGAGCCCTCTGGAAAGATACAGTAATGCTTCCCTCATATCATCATTATTACCACCTGAAGTACCAACAACATGGGTTGATTCATAATGGAGCTTGTAAAAATTCAGAAATGCCTTAAAATTAGGGTCAGAAGGCCCTGCAAAAAAATTAAGACAGCCGTCGCGGGCAAGTAATTGATCAGCCTGTTCTATAACTGCCGGTATGGGAGCAAAAACAAAAACATCATTAAATCCTTTTCCTTGCGTAAAACTGAGTAAATGTTCAACCGGATTTTCAGTTTTGGCTGTATTAATATACTCTAACCTTATGCCTTTTTCTGCTGCTAAAGCAGGTGGAAAAAGCTTTTTCGCCCTTTCGATTCTTACCTCGTCGATATCAGTAACAATTAACAGAGCGGGGCGTATATCTGTGCGATGAATTGCATAATTTATTGCTGCAAGACCCATTGGCCCGGCAGCTGCCAACAAAGCCATATTACCCCCATTTACAATTTCCATTTTATGTTTGTATGATCCCGGAGCTGTATGATAATTAGCATGCATTGCACCAATAACACAGGACAATGGTTCGGCGAGTGAGGCCGGATAAAATCCTTCACCGGTGTATGGCAATAAACAATCCTGCTGCATTACTTCATTGGGAATAATAATATAAGTAGCGTCGCCCCCGATGTATTGGTATGAATAGCCGGGTGCACTGAGCACACCAACAGGTCCATTCTCATAATTTATGGCTGGTTGAATAGAAAATTTCTGCCCCGGATAAAAACGGTCAGACCATTTTTTGCCAACCTGCACCAGTTCGCCTGCAAATTCATGACCTATGATAACAGGGTTAACTGCTATATCATCCGGAATCCTTTTGTGATCAGTTCCCTGAACAGCAGCTTTGTATGATGACATGCAAAGCGAATCACAAACAACTTTTGCCAGTATTTCATCATCTTTTATGGGCGGTAGTTCAAACTCTTCAAGCCTGAGGTCTTTTTTTCCATATAAGCGTACAGCCCGTGTTCTCATTTGCATTTTTTTGTTCTGTATTATTTGTTTCCGGCCATGTTTTAAACCCCCATTTTAGCCCTTCTTATTTTTTCAGGATTAGTGAAATTATTAACGGGAGTGTGTCCTTTAAGTGGCATTATCTTTTCATGAACAGCGTCAATAATCCATTCCGGCTGAGGGAAGAACCATTTTTCAAGCTCGTAGGCAGGAGTAATCCAGTTTCTTGATCCCACAACAACAGGTGGTGCATCAAGGTAATCGAAAGCCAGTTCGGTAATATTTTGCGCCATATCTTTAAGAAACGAACCTCGTTCACAGGCATCACTGGTAAGTAAAATTTTACCTGTCTTTTTTACCGATTCAATAACCGGTTCGTAATTAAATGGCACAAGCGATCGTGCATCAATTATTTCAGCAGACAGACCGTATTTCTGTTGCAGGGTATTTGCCGCTTCAATTGCCTGATAAAGAGTTGCCCCAATTGTCAGCAAGGTAATATCCTTTCCTTTTCTTTTTATGTCGGGTTCACCCAGTGGTATTTCATAATATTCAGCAGGTACTCCTCCTTCATGAAACTGTTCGCCGACATCATAAATACGCTGGCTTTCAAAAAATACAACAGGATCTGTACCCTGCAAGGCTGCATTCATAAGGCCTTTTGCATCATAGGGTGTTGCAGGAAAAACAACTTTTAAGCCCGGAATATGCGCTACCAGCGATGACCAGTCCTGTGAATGCTGTGCGCCGTACTTTGAACCAATAGAAACTCTAAGCACAACGGGCATTTTAATTAAATTGCCGCTCATGGCCTGCCATTTGGGCAACTGGTTAAAGACCTCATCGCCAGCTCGTCCGAGAAAATCACAATACATAATTTCGGGTATAACCCTTCCTCCGCACATGGCATAACCAATTGCTGCTCCTGCAATAGCACCTTCAGAAATCGGAGTATTGAAAAGCCTGTGATAAGGTAAGGCCTCGGTTAGCCCTCTGTAAACTGCAAATGCACCGCCCCAGTCGCGGTTTTCCTCGCCAAATGCTATAAGCGTGGGATCTTTATAAAAGCGGTCAATGATGGCCTCAAAAATTGCATCACGCAGCTGAAATAATTTCATTTTACTGTGAGGCCGGCCTTCTTTATCAAAAGCAAAGCGCTCTTTTTTTGCCAGTTGCTGCACCCGGGGATTTTCATGCAACGGATGATTAACCTCAGGTTTGCCTTCGTCCATAGCATCAATTGACTGATTTGAGAACATCATATTGCCAATCATGTCGGGGTGACGGTCAATATCCATCCTCGGTGAAATATTGTCATCGGTTACCAGCTTCAGCACTTCAAAAATCAGACTTTTTACATCACTCCAGATATTATCAATAACCTCTTGTTTTGTAACATTTGCTTTTAATAAGGCTGATCCGAAAGTGTCAATGCAATCCTGTTGCTGCCATGCTTCTATTTCTTCCTTTGACCTGTATGATGAGGCGTCTGATGGCGAATGACCGCAGAAACGATATGTAGTTACTTCGAGTAAAACTGGTCCTTTTTTCTGTTCAAGTATTTTACGTTTTCGTTTATATGCATCAATAACAGCAAGCGGATTATACCCATCAACCCTTTCAGCATTCATCTGATAAGGATTAACGCCGGCTCCAATGCGGGCAGCTATGCCATAACCCATTGTCTCGCCGCTGGTTTGACCTCCCATACCATACTGATTATTCATAATATTTATGATGAGTGGCAATCCGCCTTTCATATCGCCTTCCCATAATTTTTCAAACTGATCCATAGTGGCAAATGAAATACCCTCCCAAACAGGACCACATGCCATACTTGCATCACCAATATTTGCTACAACGATTCCCTGTTTGCGGTTGACCTTTTTGAATAAGGCTGCACCAACTGCAATATCGCCACTACCACCAACAATTGCATTATTGGGATAAACACCAAAGGGTGTGAAAAATGCATGCATGCTACCACCAAGACCTCTGTTAAATCCTGTATCCCTGGCAAAAATTTCAGCCAACGTACCATAAACCAAAAACCTTTTAGCCAGAGATTTTATATCTTCATTAAAATCTTTTAATACTATTTTTAGAATTCTTCCATCAAAATATGAATTCATGATATTTTCAAGCTCTTTTTCACCTAGCTTATGAATAGCACTCAATCCTTTTGCCAGTATTTCGCCATGACTTCGGTGTGATCCGAAAACATAATCATTTACCGTAAGTGTATATGCCATACCTACTGCAGCCGATTCCTGCCCGATAGATAAATGCGCCGGCCCCGGATGATTATATTTTATGCCATAATATTCACCTGTTGTTTTAATAAGGTTTAACATGGTTTCAAACTCCCTGATCAACACCATATCATGATAAATCCTTAAAAAATCCTCTGTTGAATAGTTGCTTTTTTCTTCTTCAACCGACTTATTATACTGGTTCACTGGTATCGGACTGAAATTGATAAAACCAGGTTTTCTTACTTCATTCGGATCGATAAACAAGTTTTTTGGCATATTATTAATTTATTCTTATGGTTATTCACACATCAAATCAGTAATCATACAGGCATATTAAAATAATGCGATTACCTCCCTGAAGGCTTCTGAAACCGTTGGATGGGGGAAAATGATTTCTTTCAGTTCGGCTACCGTAAGCTGGGTTTCAATGGCCATAGAAGCACCAAAGATAAGCTCAGAGGCAGGGTTACCTATTATATGAACGCCTAAAATTTCTTTATACTTTTTACCTGCAATGATTTTGCACAGGCCCTGAAAAGAATCATTTTCAGCCACAAACCTGCCTGAATAGGTCATGGGTAATTTATGTATTTCAACCTCCATACCCTTAGCCAGAGCTTCTTCTTCTGTAATGCCTGAAACGGCAATTTCAGGATTTGTATAAACAACACCTGGTATAGCATGATAGCGCATCAGTTCGGGCTTACCAATAATGTGACTTACAGCTACTTCGCCTTCGCGACTTGCTGTATGAGCCAGCATAGAATTTCCTGTTACATCTCCGGCAGCATATACATTAGGGATATTTGTACGGCAATGTTCATCAATTTTAATTCGTCCGTCAGACAATTCAATACCGAGATTTTCAGCTCCAAAGCCTGTAATAACCGGCTTCCGTCCTGTACTGACGAGTATTTCATCGAACTTATACTCTTCTTCCCTATTTTCTGCTTTAATCACAAGGCTTTTCTCTTTAACTTCAGTAACCAGCGTTTTTAAAAAGAAGTTGATGCCTCTGGCTGAAAATTCTTTTCTCAATAACTGACTAATTTCACGGTCAATACCTGGCAAAATCTCATCTGTCATTTCAAACACGCTGACTTTTGTGCCAAGCGAATTAAAAATGCTGGCAAACTCAATTCCCACAACCCCGCCGCCAATAATTGCAAGTGACTGTGGTATATAATTTAACCTGAGGATTTCCCGGTTTGTAAGGAACGGATATTTATCAATCCCTTTTATTGGTGGAACAAAGGCTTCCGAACCAGTACAAATAATCAGATTACGGCATTCATACCGTTCATTCCCTGCGCTAATGGTTATAACACCTTTTTTGTTTTCCAGAATTTTTGCCTCTGATTTAATAACATCAACTTTATGATTTTTCATTTTAAGAGCAACAGCAGCACGTAATTTTTTAACAATTTTTTCTTTACGTGACATCATAGACAGAAAGTCAGGCATTACACCCGTGTTTTTTACACCGTATTTTTCAGCATTTCTGGCATAATCAAGGATTTTGGCTGAAAACAACAACGTTTTTGTTGGTATGCAGCCTTCGTTAAGACATACACCACCCAGCTCTCTTGATTCAAAAAGAGCTACAGTAAGTTTATTTTTCCCGGCTTTTTCTGCTGCGACATATCCGGCTGGCCCGCCTCCTATAATTCCGATATCGTACATGATATAGTTTTTAATAAGACTTTTATATATAATAAAGTATTGCTGCTATATAAGTGTAATGTCAAAATTTTCAATTTCCCTGCATATTTCAGCAAGAAATTTAGTAGCCGGTCCTCCGTCAATGGCTCTGTGATCGTAGGTTAATGAAAGACCAATAAATGGTGCGAACTCAAAAACATTTTCATCACGTTGTCTGGGGCGGTATAAAACAGTATTAACTCCCAGAATAGCCACCTGCGGAAGATTAATCACGGGAGTAAACATTTCAACACCATAATTACCAAGATTGGTAACCGTAAAAGATGCATGTTCTGCCAGCAACAAATCTGGATTTATACTACCGCTTCTGCATTTCAGAACCAGATTTTTAAGTTCTTCTGAAAGTTTTTCAAGGGATAATGACGAAGCATTGCGGAGGGAAGGCACCATAAGTCCGCGTTCGGTATCGACTGCAATACCCAGATGCACGTTTGAAAAAAGGCGCATGCTTTCACCTGTAAAATGTGCATTAAGTTGTGGATGTTTTTGCAGGGCTCTGATAACAGCATAGCAAATCATGTCATTCAAAGTAATATTATACTGATAACCATTTTCCTGCATGGTTTTTATTTTTTTTCTGAGAGCAAGGAGGCGACTGACTTCTGCACTCATGTGATGTGTAAGCTGCGCTGAAAGCTGGAGTGATGCGTGCATGGCTTTTGCAGTAAGTTTGCGGATATTTGTTAAAGGTACATCAGTGAAATCTGTGTTTAAATTTTCCGAAGAAGCATAAAGGTCAGCCGAAGTAATACTACCGGCAAGACCGGTTCCTGTATTTTTGGGTAATAGTCCCTCATGTTCTGAGATTTTTTTTGCCAGCGGCGTGATCCGCGGGTGTTGATGTACAAACTGCTGAATATCACGTTCGATAATCCGTCCTTGAGGTCCGCTGCCTCTGATAGTCGCAGGGTTTATACCTTTTTCTTTGGCGAGCATCCGTGCTCGAGGTGAAATCTTGACACTTTCGTTTTCTGAAATATTACTTTGTTGAAGGCCTGGAGTAATTTTATCAGCAGCAGTTATTTCTGTTTTTTCATTCAGAATCAGGTCATCAGGTGAAGATATTGATGATGGTTCTGCAGTTTTAAATTCATCGACTGATTCACCGGGATTACCGATAACGGCAATATTTGTCAGGACAGGTATTTCATCGCCTGCATTATAAAATACTTCGAGCAATACGCCTTCGGCTTCAGCCTCTGCTTCAAATGAGGCCTTATCAGTTTCATAAGAAAACAAGAGTTCTCCTTTTTTAACAATATCACCCTTTTTCTTATACCACGATGTAAGGATACAACTTTCAACCGATTGTCCTTGTTTCGGCATTATAACAGGAATAGCCATAATTTCAATTTTATCCGGTAAAAATAATAATTAAACTTGTAAATACAAGTAAATATTTTATA
>CAZBCB010000145.1:0-7381 GCA_964489905.1 uncultured Bacteroidales bacterium | reverse complement strand
CCATATAAAATAGACCGGGATTCCCAACAGAACGATAATCAATCCTGGCCATGTATATAAAGGTTTGTATATTGCCAGAATTATCATAATAAAAACTATTGCTGCAATATAAAGAACCTGTATGATGGGGTAGCCTAAGGCTTTGTATTCACGTTTCATCTCAGGCATTATTACTCTGAAAAGAAAAACCGCAATTATAGAAAGTATATAGAATAATAATACCGTAAATACCACATAATCGAGTAAATTGCTATAAGTGCCTGAAAGGCAGAGCAGTGAGGTATAGATACCCTGGACAACAAGTGCCCGGGCCGGTACGCCGCGTTCGTTTAATACACCTGCCTTTTTGAAGAATAAGCCATCGGAAGCCATGGCATAGTATATTCTGGCACTGGACAGGATAATACCATTATTACAGCCAAATGTAGAAATCATGATAAGAATTGCCATAATAATGGCAGCATTTTCACCCAGTAATCCCTGCATAGCTGCAGTTCCTACACGGTCATCGGTTGCATACTGAATGCCTTTTTCAAGAACAGTTGTGCCATCAGGTGAGCCTCTGAGCGGTAACGACTGGATATAAGCATAGTTAACAAGTATATAAAGTGAAGCTACAATAAGTGTACCGAAAAGAAGACTAAGGGGTATATTGCGCCGCGGATTTATAACCTCATCCGAAGCAAATGTAATATCATACCATGCGTCAGAAGCAAATAATGAACCAACCATAGCTGTTACAACGGCTGTTATCAGTGCATAGCCGTAAAGTGATGCGGCACCGTCGGAAGAAATTTTTACTGCACTCCAGAATATTTCTTTATTCAGTCTTACTGCTTCATGGTTTGATGTGATAAAAACACCGGCAATTATCATGCACAGGAGAATAATTACCTTGGTTGAAGTAAAAGCATTCTGAACCCACTTTCCTGTGGTTATTCCCATGGTATTAATCCATGTAAGCAAAAGTATTGAAGCAATGGCAATAAGATGGACTGTTGTAAAACGCAAAAACCCCCATTGAAACCAGATATTTTTCTCAGAAATCCATGGAAAAAGCACGCCGGTAAATTTGGCAAAACCCATAGCAACGGCAGCAATAGTGCCACTCTGAATAACAAGAAAAGCGGCCCATCCATAAAGAAAGCCTATTAAAGGGCTATATGCTTCCTTGATATATACATATTGTCCTCCTGCATGCGGGAATAATGATGCCAGTTCGCCGTATGACATAGCTGCTATAACGGTGAGTATGGCAGTGGCAATCCATGTAATCATAAGCCATCCGGGAGCACCGACATTACGGGCAATGTCGGCACTGACAATAAAAATACCTGAACCAATCATTGAACCGGCAACAATAGCTGTTGAGTCGAATAATCCGAGCCTGCGCCGGAATGACCTGCGGGAGTCAGATGTATTGTTCATATTAACGGGTTTATTTTAGTTCAATGTATGATTTGTTTTTCCATATTTTTAACCATTTATATATGCAATCAATAATAACTGCAAAAATCATGATGATAATAATAGCCGAAATGATGGCCAGCATTGAATTACCTTTAGGCAGGTAATTAATGAATATATTCTGTATCCCTGCTGTTACCGTGGTAGTAGCCAGAAAGAGCATAGGTATTACTGTTACCCACATATATTGTGTTTTTTTTCTTCGGATAAGGAAAGTAGAACCAACAGCCAGCGCAAGAGTGGCCAGTAACTGATTGGCTGTGCCGAAAAGTGGCCATATTGTAGTAACAGTACCCCCGTAAACCAGATAACCCCATGCGAGTGAAATAATACCTCCGCTGATCAAAATCCCCGGCCACCATTTATAATTACCAAAGGGTATGTATATATAGCCTCCCAGTTCCTGCAACAAATAACGGCCTACCCTTGTTCCGGCATCAATGGTAGTGAGGATAAACAAAGCTTCAAACATGATGGCAAAATGATACCAGTAACCCGCAAGGCGAGCAAATATGGGGATTCGGGAAAAAATACTGGTCATGCCAACGGCTAATGATACAGCGCCACCAGGCCTTCCGGCAAGGTCTTCACCTATTATTTCAGACAACCATGGAAGTTCTTCCATCTGCTGCAAGGCCGGGCTGAGATTTTTAAATACGCCCGGTAATGTATTAATAGCGAAATAATCGGAAGGATACAGATGCGTGGCAGCAATAAGGGCAATAACCGATACAAACGATTCGATGAGCATGCCTCCGTAACCAATAGGAATAATATCCTTTTCGCTGCTCAGCATTTTTGGTGTTGTTCCGCTCGAAATTAATGAATGAAAGCCCGATATAGCACCACAGGCAATTGTAATAAACATAAAAGGCCAGACTTTGCCCGGGATTACAGGCCCGTTACCATGTACAAATTCGGTTATGGCAGGCATTCTTAAAACAGGGCGTACTATAATTACCCCAAGGGCAAGCAGTAAAACGGTGCCAATTTTCATATAGGTGCTCAGGTAATCGCGGGGAGTAAGTAATAGCCATACAGGCAGGATGGCAGCAATAAATCCGTATGATGCAAGCAAAATGGTTAACTCTTCACGGTTAAATGTAAGCAGGCGGCCAATAGCAGTATGCTGAATGTAGGGGCCACCAATTACTCCGAGCAACACCAATGTTACACCGATGATGGTTGCTTCGGATATGCGGTTGGGTCTTATATATCGCATATATAATCCGATGAAAATTGCTATCGGTATGGTAACACCGACAGTAAAGGTTCCCCATGGGCTTTTATATAGGGCATTGACAACAGCAATGGCCAGTCCGGCCATAGCAACAACAAGGATAAGGATTATGGCAAGCGATGTAATAAAACCCGAAAAAGCACCAAGTTCTCCTTTAGCAATTTCAGCCAATGATTTTCCATCATATCTGATTGAAGCAAATAAAATTACCGTATCATGAACCGCTCCTGCCAGAACAGCTCCAATGAGTAACCATAATGTGCCGGGCAGATAGCCAAACTGGGCAGCTAATACAGGGCCTATAAGCGGTCCTGCTCCGGCAATTGCAGCAAAATGATGTCCCAGTAATACCCACCTGTTGGTAGGCAGATAGTCGTGATTATCTCTTAGTCGAAAAGCAGGTGTAACACGATTTTCATTAATAGAAAGAACTTTTGCTTTAAGGAATGCTCCATAAAACCTGTAACACAAAATAAGAATCAACAGGGCGGCAATTACCAGATATATAGCATTCATTTTTTAGTGTTAGTAAAAAAGTGAAATGTATATTTTTCTCATGAATTATGCAATATCCACCCAATGAGAATTTATTTCACCTGCTGTACCGTTCTTTGCTTGCTGTGCTGATATCCGTATGTGAAATAAAAAATTAAACCAATTGCAAGCCATACCAGTAAACGCAACCATGTAGCAACAGGTAATGATGCCATCTGAATGATGCACACAAGCGCTCCCAGTGCCGGAACATATGGTACCCATGGGGTTTTAAAAGGCCGGTGGAAATCGGGCCTTGTTTTACGCAATACAAGTACACTGATGCAGACAATGGTAAAGGCAAAAAGGGTACCGATTGATACAAGCTCTCCCAGAATTGAAAGGGGCAGCACACCTGCAAGAATTATGGCTATTGATGCTGTAATGATAGTGCTTACATAGGGCGTGCGGAAACGCGGGTGTATTTTTGCAAAAACCGGCGGCAACAAACCATCTTTAGCCATAGAGAAAAATATCCGCGGCTGGGCCATTATCATAACCAGTATTACTGAACTCAAGCCTGCCAGTGCAGCAATTTTAATAATTGGTCGTAGCCAGAACATTTTTGCACCCATCTGATTTACTCCCACGGCTACAGGGTCGGGAACATTAAGTTCGCGGTAGCTGACAACACCGGTAAGCACCAGGGCAACAAGAATATATAAAACTGTTGCAACCCCCAGTGAACCCAGAATCCCTTTTGGCATATCCTGCTGCGGATTCCGGGCTTCCTGAGCAGCAGTTGACACTGCGTCGAAACCAATGTATGCAAAGAAAATTACACTGGCTGCCCTCAGAATACCTGAGAAACCATATTGTCCGAAAGCACCAAGATTTGGCGGTATAAACGGATGCCAGTTGGTTTTCTTTATGAAGAAAAAACCGGCAATAATAAATGTAATTATTATTCCAACCTTAATAATCACCATGATATTATTAAAACCTGCCGATTCTTTAATGCCTATTACCAGTAATGTTGCAAGCACAGCAATAATAAACATGGCTGGTATATTACAGATAGCGGTTGTAACAGGTAATGACGCAATGTCAATTCCTTTATCAGTCAATGCTTTTGCGAGATTTTCCGTCAGCACTTTCCATCCTTCTCCGGGAAGTTGTATGAGCCTTGTACCAAATGCATTGGTGTATTCTGCCGGTATGTGTATATTATAATCATTTAAAAAACTGACCAGATAGCCTGCCCAACCAACTGATACTGTTGACGCAGCAAAAAGGTATTCCAGTATCAGATCCCAGCCTATTATCCATGCAAAAAATTCTCCCATGGTGGCATAGGCATAAGTGTATGCGCTGCCTGAAATTGGAATCATCGATGCAAATTCGGCGTAGCAAAAGCCTGCCAGCACACAGGCAAGAGCTGATACCAGAAAGGAAATTATAATAGCTGGCCCTGCATATTGTGCTGCAGCCTGTCCTGTTAATACAAAAATACCTGCGCCAATGATGGCACCTACACCCAGCGTTGTGAGGTTTAATGCACTCAGCGACCTTTTTAAACCATGCTGAGTGCTGTTAGCCTCTTCCATCAATGCATGAATCGATTTTGTTCTGAATATTTTCCTGACCATGAGATATTTGGTGCTTTAAAAAATTTATCCTCTGTAAAAAGTAAACAAGAGGCTAAATATAAAATAAATCATTTTATAATGCTGCGAATGTCTGAATATTTATGTATAACAAATTTATTTTTTTCAAATTGTTTGGTGACTTTTTTGAAATGCAGTAAATTGCGCTCCGTTTTATTAAAATCAATTATCATGTTACATTATAAGGAACTAGGATTAGTAAATTCGAGAGAATTATTTAAAAAAGCTGTTAAAGGTGGTTATGCCATTCCGGCATTTAACTTTAATAATCTTGAACAATTACAGGCCATTATTGCAGCCTGTGTAGAGACAAAATCTCCTGTTATTTTACAGGTTTCCAAAGGTGCAAGGAAATATGCCAATCAAACCTTGCTTCAATATCTTGCAAAAGGTGCAGTGGAATATGCCAAAGAGCTTGGTTATGCCATTCCCATTGTATTACACCTTGACCATGGTGACTCGTTTGAAACCTGCAAAGCATGTATTGAAACCGGTTTTTCTTCAGTAATGATTGATGGTTCACATCTTCCCTATGAAGAAAATATAAAAGTTACCAAACAGGTAGTTGAATTTGCGCATCAGTACGATGTTACCGTTGAAGGCGAATTGGGTGTTCTGGCTGGTATTGAAGATGAGGTTTCATCTGATCATTCATCCTATACAAGGCCTGAAGAAGTGGAAGATTTTGTGAAACGTACAGGTGTTGATTCACTGGCAATTTCTATTGGCACTTCACACGGTGCATACAAATTTAAAGTAAAACCCGGTGAACAACCTCCTCCTCTGAGGTTTGACATACTTGAGGAAGTTGAAAGGCGGATTCCCGGTTTCCCCATCGTGTTGCATGGAGCCTCTTCTGTGCCACAGGATATTGTTGATGAAATCAACAGATATGGAGGAAAACTCGAAAATACAGCCGGTGTTTCCGAAGAACAACTTCGTAAGGCTGCAGGTTCTGCTGTTTGCAAAATCAATATCGACTCTGACGGAAGACTTGCAGTTACAGCTGCAGTACGCAAAGTGCTTTTTGAAAAACCGGGTGAATTTGATCCGCGCAATTACCTCGGTCCGGCACGGGATAAACTGAAAGAACTTTATAAGCACAAAATTATTCATGTGCTGGGAAGTGCCGATAAAGCATAGTTTTTTCAAAACACGAGTCTGATAATTTCTTTCTTTTGCCAGTCCTGTTACTCCTGCTTGCTGATGTTTCTGGATATTAACGAGCAGGAGTGGAACAGGTTTTTTGTTTATCCTGTCCTGATAAGGTTTGAGTAAAGATTGCTTTGATAATTATCAGAAATTCTATAAGGTAAAGTATTTTATATCAGAGTTTTATATCAAGCTCCAGTTTTGTATGAAATTCGGCAAAATATTTATTTCCGTAATGTATGTTGACCGGCAGAAAATTAATTGCAATACGGCTTTGCGGGCAGTTTAATCTGAATCCTCCGGCCAGCGAACCTCCGAAATGAAAATCATTAATGTATTCAGATGTCTGAGGTTCAGTATTGCCGTCAGGATAACCTCCGGTACCCCTCAAACCACTTGTATTGTTAAGCAGGCCTCCGCATCCGACTATCAATGAAAAGGATTTTATTTTTATTAAATCGTAATAGAATCCTATCTCAAAATTAAATGAGTTAAAATATTGGTCTACGGCATCTAAAGCAAATTTTGAACTGTAATGCCCGATACTGAAATTGGGATTAAGCCTCAGTCTTTTGTTCCGGATTTCCTTCTGATAACCAACTGTATATACCAATCCCCAGCCTTCTGAATTACTGCCCATTGATGCACCAATACCCATTCCAATTTTTATACTGTTTGTTGAATAATCCTGTCCTGATATTTTACTGAAAAATAATGTGACAAATATTAAAAACAGGGTGGATATTAGCTTAGTGTTTTTTTCCATAATAAAATGAAATTATTCTTAACAAAAAATATCGTATTAGAGCCATTTATGCCTTTTAAAAATGATCCATGTGATAAGTGATGATCCCAGCATCATAGCAATAGCAATAGGGTAGCCTAACTTCCAGTTCAGCTCAGGCATAAACCTGAAATTCATGCCATACATGCTGGCAATAAGCGTGGGAGGCATTATTATAACCGAAACAACTGTAAATATCTTTATTATTTTGTTCTGTTCAATATTAACAAGGCCAAGGAAAGTGTTCTGGAGGTATTCGAGACGCTCAAAAAGGAAATTGGTGTGATCCACCAGTGAGTCAATGTCTTTGATAAGTATTCGAAGTCTTTCCTTCTCATCCCATCGAGACGGAAGGCCGATTCCAGCGAGTGCAGTTCCCCGCCGGGCCGATGTACGCCACCCACAGCGGCCGCCATGTGATGATCAGCCCAATGCCGGAGGCGCTCGAAGCCGCGGTGAACTCCACTTCGGGGACCTCGGCTCTGGACGACCAGCAGGCGCAGCGTTTTCGAGAGGCTGACGCGGGCGTCTTCATTAACTTCGAGGTCGCCGGTCCGGTGATCATAAAGATGTTGGACAGCAAGCAGCGGCAACTCG
>CAZBCB010000144.1:0-7381 GCA_964489905.1 uncultured Bacteroidales bacterium | reverse complement strand
GGCGTGTATACAGATGCTGTCATAAGACTTATGCGTATCTCCATTGTGAAATTTCCACATCAAAGCATGAACACAGAGTGAATTAAACTCAATTGCACTGATAATTCATTATACTCAAAATGAAAAATCGGCTTTTAAACATTTTCTATAATGAGACTCAACAATAATAAGATTTATGTCTGATTAAAATCATTGGAAAAAAATCAATGATTTTGTTTCTTTATTTCAGTAAATCAATTTAATATGAAAATAGGCTGTCTGAAAGAAATTAAAAAACATGAATACCGTGTTGGGCTTATACCATCTGATGTTAAATCGTATGTTTCACGGGGTCACCAGGTAATGATACAAAAAGGGGCAGGTGTAGCTGCCGGATTCAGCGATGATGAATACCATAAAGCAGGCGCACAGATTATTGATGATAGAATTGTTATTTTTGACAACTGTGAAATGATTGTTAAGGTAAAAGAGCCGTTACCCGAAGAATATCCTTTATTTCATGAAGGTCAGATACTCTTTACCTACCTGCACCTTGCTGCAGATAAAGTTCTTACTGAATCACTAATGAAAGCAGGCATAAAAGCCGTTGCTTATGAAACTATTGAAGAAGAGGAAGGTCGTTTGCCTTGCCTGCAGCCAATGAGTGAAATTGCAGGAAGGCTTGCTGTTCAGGAAGGTGCCAAATATCTTGAAAAGACTTTCGGTGGTCGTGGAGTATTGCTGGGAGGAGTACCCGGTGTTGAACGAGGGAAAGTTGGTATTATTGGTGGAGGCGTTGTAGGTACAAATGCTTGCAAAATCGCTACCGGAATGGGTGCTGACGTGACCATACTTGATATTAACGCACGCAAGCTGGCATACCTTGATGATATTTTCGGTTCGAGAATCACGGCTTTATATAGTACGGATGCCAATATTGAAAAGATACTGGCTGAAAGCGATGTTGTGATTGGAGCTGTGCTTATTCCGGGGGCAAAAGCTCCCACCCTCATAAAACGTCATCATCTTAAAACAATGAAACAAGGTGCAGTAATTGTTGATGTGGCTGTTGACCAGGGCGGCTGTGTCGAAACCATAAAGCCAACTACCCATGATGATCCCGTTTATGTTATTGATGGTATTGTACACTATGGCGTGGCTAACATGCCTGGAGCCGTTGCTTTTACATCAACAAAGGCCCTGACCAGTGCCACATTGCCATACGGACTGATGATTGCCGAATTGGGTATTGAAAAAGCCTGCAAGAAGTCTGTTTCCGTTAAAAAAGGTGTTAATCTTTATCTGGGTAAATGTACTTACGAAAATGTTGCCAAAGCATTTGGCATAAATTATTATCCTATTGATGGGCTTATTTAATTTCAATATTTACGGCCATTATAATAGAAATTATAATTATTAAGCCCTTTATTAACTATTATCAAATCTCTGATTAATTCGATATCTTCAACTATGTCATAAGTTAAAACACGGTTTTCCCCATCACGGAAAAACCTGATATTTCTGTTCTGATCAATATACAAAATGGTGTTCCATTGAGCCTTCCATTTTACCGGGATATAATTTTCGAGCTCATATAGCTGGGTTTTATAAAACGTTTTAAAATAACCCTGTTCCTCAAAAATTACAATACGGTTTTGTACTTCATAAAACCCGGGTATTGAATTCGACAAATCAATAACCTGATTGCCATCAAATACTTTAAACCGTTCCGTATTATCGACATAAGCCACAATGCCATCTCCAACCTTATAAGAAATGGGTGGATAATCTTCTATTGTGTATGTTTTTCCTTTGTAAAAAACCTTAAATTTCTGATCGGCATTATTTACATAGGCTACTATATCCTTGCCGGCCTTGAAACTACTTTCATTGACAAATGGCTCAAGATTGAAAGTACGACCCTGGTAAAAAACCATCAAGTCGCCTGTACGACTTGAAATATAAGCAATAATATTGTCGCCGCAACGGAAAGATGATGGCGGGTAACTTGCCAGTCCGTCTTCAAGTAAAAATATTCTGCCCTTATAATAAGCGGCAAGAAAACGCTGCGCATCATCATAGAATGCAATAAGACTGTCTTCGGCATAATAATGCAAAGCATGAGTATTAATGGTTTTTACTTCTCCGTTTTCAACTATTTTGATGATACCAGCATATGAATAAACAGCCAGATAGTCGAGCGCTACAAAATCACTGATGTTGTTAATTTCCAGTTCGGTTACCTGGCCATTATAATAAAGTTTTAACCGGTTACGACTGTCTTTATACAACATACAATTGCCGCCAATACTGTAGCCATTTGTTTTTAAATATTCAAGTTGTTTAATTTCACCATGGTCAAAAACAAAAAAATATCCCAGATTATTATGAAATGCTGCCAGGTGCTGACAAAGGAGCGGAACACCTGAGACAAATAAAACAAGGGTAATAAGTGTTAATCTTACCGGGCGCATAATCAGTCTTTAATGAAAAAACCTATCTCCTCAAGGGAGGTAATAATATCATAGTCTTTGAGATAAACATCAGGTGGTAAGTCAAAGTGCACCGATGTAAAATTCAGAATACCTTTTACTCCGTTATTAATTAATAATTCGGCCACATCTTTGGCAACTTCGGAAGGTACAGTAAGCACAGCAATACTGATTTTAAGCTCTTTAACAATTTCAGGTATCCGGTGAATATGAAAACAAGTAATTCCGGAAATTTCCTTATTAATTTTATTATTATCAATATCAAAAGCTGCAACAATATTGAGTTTTGTCTTCGCCTTTCTGAGAAACCTTAATATTGCCTTTCCCAGGTTACCCGCTCCTACGATGGCAACATTATGGCCTTCCTCTTTGTCAATGGTTTTGCCTATAAGTTCAATAAGTGCTTTTACAGGATAACCTTTGCGGCGGTTTCCGCTTAAGCCAATAAGCATCAGGTCACGTCTTACCTGTTCGGGTGAAAGGTTAAGCATATCAGCCAGATGATGCGAAAAAATGTATTCACCATCGGTAAAATTCATTGTACTTAGTAACCGGCGGTATTTACTCAGCCTTTCCACACAGCGCGGCGGTAATTTCATCTGGTTTGGTGTCGGTAATTTTTCTATTTTAGTCATGGAATAAATTTAATAGATTTTATTGAAAATACAAGTTTGAAACCAGAGAGAAACATATCTGACCGCATAGCTTTCCTGATTAAAATAGAAGGATTGGTTCAGGGAGTCGGTTTCAGACCTTTTGTCTACCGGTTAGCCAACGAATTAAACATAACCGGATGGATAGTAAACAGAAATGATGCTGTTGTGATTAAGGCCGAAGGCACGCCCAAGGCTATGCCTTTATTTGTTGAAAACCTGAAAACAAGGGCACCTGTTATTGCCCAGATTGATAAAATAACCATTGAGCATGATTTTCCTGAAGATTTGAAAGAGTTTCTCATTCTTGCCAGCCAGGATTTATCGGCAGAAACTTCTGAAATTAGCCCTGATATAGCTGTCTGCAATGATTGTCTGGCTGATTTAAAGAAACAGCCCCACCGCATTGATTATCCTTTTATTAACTGCACAAATTGCGGCCCTAGATTTTCAATAATTTTCGATTTTCCTTATGACCGTGATAAGACTACCATGAACCGTTTTTCTATGTGTCCTGTCTGTGCTTCTGAATACACTAATATACTTGACCGGCGGTTTCATGCTCAGCCCATAGCCTGCAACGATTGCGGACCTCACTATACCCTTTTTTACGGAGATATTAAAGATGAGAATTTTTTATCCGTTGTGCAAACCGCTTCCGGATTAATTGATGATGGTAAAATTATTGCCATTAAAGGTATAGGAGGATTTCACCTTATGTGTGATGCATTTAACGAAACAACGGTTAAAAAACTGAGGGGAATCAAACTCCGTGAAGGAAAACCATTTGCAGTTATGTTTCGGGATGTTACGGCTGTTAAAAAATATGCGCATGTTTCAGAAGAAGAAATATCCTTACTGAATTCATGGCAAAAGCCGATTGTTTTGCTGACCAAAAAAGTTGAACCGGCAGAAGGTATTTGTATGGGACTTAATACAATCGGCGCTTTCCTGCCTTATATGCCTTTTCATTACCTGTTGTTTGAGAAACTGAAAACACAGGCTGTTGTGCTTACCAGCGGAAACCTTGCCGATGAGCCTATTGTTATTGATGATATGAAAGCATTGAATATTTTCGGCAGAATTACGGATGCAGTAATCACATACAATCGCGAAATTTATAACCGGACAGACGATTCCGTTGTCCGCTTTATTAGCAGTAAGGCCAGAATATTCAGGCGTTCGAGGGGTTATGCCCCATCCCCTGTTAAACTGCCTTTCAATGTGAATGGTATTCTGGCAACCGGTGCTGAATTGTCGAACTGCTTTTGTATCGGGAAAGGTAACCATGCTATATTAAGTCAGCATATAGGCGATCTGAAAAATTATGAAACCTATGAGTTCTATACTGAAACTATTGAAAGGTTTAAAAAAATATTCCGTTTCAGTCCCGATCTTATTGCCGCAGATATGCACCCCGATTATCTTTCATCAGGTTATGCCCGGCAACAAGGTATTGATGTAATCAAAGTACAGCATCATCATGCACATATCGTTGCATGCATGGCAGAATATGGCCTTAGCGAACAGGTCATAGGTGTTTGTTTTGACGGAACAGGGTATGGTACCGACGGAAATATCTGGGGAAGTGAGTTCCTGATTGCCGGATATCATAATTTCAAGCGTTATACCCACTTTGACTATCTGCCAATTCCGGGCGGTGATAAAGCAGTCAGCGAAAACTGGAGAACCGGAATCTCATTATTATATAAAACATACGGGAATGAAGTGATTGACCTCGACATACCCTTTGTCAGAAATATTGATAAAAAGCTGCTGTTAACGATTATCGGCGCAATTGAGAAAAAAATCAATACACCGCTTTCATCAGGATGCGGACGTTTGTTTGATGCTGTTGCAGCAATAACAGGTGTGTGCTCGTCCGCACGTTTTCATGCTGAAGCTCCGATGAAACTCGAATCAGTTGTTGCACCGGGTATTAAGGAATATTATAATGTTGAGGTGGCCGGTACTATCCGCTTCGAACCAATGATAAAACAAATCATTGCCGATATCCGTAACAATATACCTGCTGATATTATCTCTGCACGGTTTCATAATACGATAATTTGGACTATCTTTGAGACGGTGAAAAGAATCAGAAAGGAGACCGGTCTATCAAAGATAGTACTTTCCGGTGGTTCTTTTCAAAACAAGTACCTGACAGAACACGTTGTAAGTATACTTACCGGTGCCGGTATGGAAGTATTTCTGGCAGCCAGGGTTCCGTATAACGACGGCGGTGTTGCATTAGGGCAGCTGGTTGTAGCTGCAAAACAAAGAGAAGGATGAAATAACAAACACAGAATGATTATGTGCCTGAGTATTCCTGCAAAAGTAATTTCCATACAAGAGAATGCTGCAAAAGTATCAGTTGGGGGCTCAATCGTTACTATTTCGCTTCACTTGCTGGATGAAGTAAAACCTGGCGATTATGTGCTCGTCCATTCAGGATTTGCTCTTCAAAAACTTAGCGAAGATGAAGCTATTGAAACCATTAATATGATTAATCAACTGACGGACCCCGGAGAATCGGGCATATCTTTATAGAGGGCAAATGATTACCACATCATGAAATATATTGATGAATTCCGTAACCATGAATTGGTGCAGAAACTTGTCGGGGCTATTCATAAAATATCACGAACGCCTGTCAGGATAATGGAAGTATGCGGAGGGCATACCATGGCCATTCACAGATTTGGAATTCATTCACTGCTGCCTTCAAATATTGAATTGCTTTCGGGCCCAGGCTGCCCTGTCTGCGTTACAAGCAATACATTTATTGACAGAGCAATAGCCATCTCAAAGCTTCCTGATACCGTTGTAACAACCTATGGTGACCTTATCCGTGTTCCCGGTTCATATTCAAGCCTCGAGCATGAAAAAGCCAACGGGGCCGACATACGAATTGTATATTCAGCACTTGATGCTGTTGAAATAGCCAGAAACAATGAGGATAAACGTGTAATATTTCTGGGCATTGGTTTCGAAACGACAACTCCTGCAAGCGCCGTTGCTGTGATGGAAGCAAAAAGACAGAAAATCGGCAATTTTTACCTGCTTAGTGCACATAAAACCATGCCACAAGCCATGATGGCCCTGATTGATGAAGGAATAAACATTGATGCCTATATAGGGCCGGGACATGTCAGTACTATAGCAGGGTCAGACATGTATAAGCCACTGCTTCAAAAATATAATTTATCTGTGGTTATTTCCGGATTTGAACCGGTTGACCTGCTTCAGTCGATTTACCTTATTGTGAAACAAATTGAACATAATGAAAGAAAGCTTGAAATACAATACAGGCGTGCTGTAACTCCCGAAGGCAACGTCAGGGCTAAAGAACTTGTAAAAAAGGCTTTCAGCCCTTGTGATGACTGGTGGCGCGGATTGGGAATAATTCCTCAAAGCGGTATGATGCTGAACGATGAATTTTCACGTTTTGATGCAATGAAAGAGATAACAGTGGATGTACCTCCACTTAGAGAGACGCCGGGATGTATATGCGGGGATGTATTAAAGGGAAAAAAGAAGCCTAATGAATGTCGCCTTTTCGCCAAAGCCTGCACTCCTTCAAACCCTGTGGGTACATGCATGGTTTCCGGCGAAGGTGCTTGCCAAGCTTATTATAAATATGATTTTAACCATTGACAGTCAATAATTTGCATTAATTTTATTTAATTGATCAATAACTGAATCAATAGTCTTCTTAGTTGCTTTCTCAACTTTTTTCATAACATTCTGGCTAAAAATTTTATCAATACTTGTACCTGTGTAATTATAACTATTAGCTATGAGGATTCCTCCCTTGTTATAAACTAAAATTACAATTTCAGACTCGTATCTTGGATCTATTGTCCCGGAATAATTCTGATAATTTATCTGCGCAAAACCTTGCTTAATAACCATGAAAGCATCGAAAGTATCTTTTTTCGCAAAAAAATTATTCAAATAACGAAAGTCTTTATTTTCAGAAGCTATTATCAATGAATCATTCATTAAAACATCATATTTAAACTGACCTGCTAATTCATTATTAATAGTATTGAGAATAATACTCTTCACTGCTGGTATATCTTTATAAACAAAAGGCTCAATGAGGGCTATTTTGTTTATTCTTGTTGGAATAGCTGATTTGTCCTGAAATGAAGTATCATGCATGATGGTATCGCTAATTTCATAACACTTTATTTGCCCTGCTAATGACATAACTATTGAAGAAAACAGAAAACTAAAAAAGATTTTTATTTT
>CAZBCB010000143.1:0-7414 GCA_964489905.1 uncultured Bacteroidales bacterium | reverse complement strand
TCATTAAGTTTTGAATTCTTTATCAATTTATTTTTATGCTTATAAATCTCAGTAATCAGGAAATTTGGTGCAAAAAAAATCAAATTACTCTCGAATAATATATCTCTAATTTTTGAGGCTTTTGGAATTAAGGCAGAGAAGATTAAATTGGTATCAACAACAACAGATTGTGAAATCATTTTTTAACATCTTTAAGAAATTGGTCACCGTTTTTATCCCACCAATCTTGATTAATTTGTTCAGCAATGTTCAATATATCGGAGTTATAGTTTGATTTTTGAGCTAATTCTTCAACTTGAAGCCTTTTTAACAATGAAATTAAATAATGTTCATTAAATCCTTTTTTATTTATTTTTAAAATCATTTGATTCCCTTTATTCTCGATTATTATGTTTTTCATAGTTACATTTTTTACAAATTTACTTAAAATCCATTTTATTATAATACTTCATAACAGAAAAATAAACTAAACATTGAGGGAGTAGTTGTGATATAGCAAATGCCAGATGAAAGATGATCGTTTACTGATTAACATCTACCGATTACCGATAATGTTGCATGAATCAAGGCTCAGGATAAAAAGCAATAGATGAACGAGAAGAGCGGCATGTAGCAGGAATTTATTTCAAATTAAGCATTAGAAATACATAATCGATAAAAATCTGAATGAGGTATTTAATAAATACTTCATTCAAATTTTGTACCTGAGTTATTCTCACAAATAACTAAGTTTATTTATAGATTTTATTCTCTTTCAGATAACCGTCCGCAATAACCGTAAGCTTAATGGTTTCCTTGTTTACCACCATAGCAGGTAATAAAACAGCCGGGACCATGTGTTTGCCATTATTGACAGAAAGGTTAAGCTTATTGAATTTTTCGCCTGCAGCTAATTGCATGGCAAAATCAGCGGCTTTTGTTGCAATGGCTTCAATAGGTTTATATACAGTCATAGTCTGAAACCCTGATACAATGCGCTGACAGGCCAAAAGATCAGCATCCTGGCCTGCAATATATACTTTTCCATCTAAATCTTTTTCCTTTAATGCCTTAATTACACCCGTTGCCAGATTATCATTGGCTGCAATCACGGCGTCGATATTGTTGTTTTTCATGAGGCATTCCTTCATCAGCCGGTATCCTTCTTCTTCTGCCCATGAATCAGCATAACGGTCGAAAACAATTCTTATATCTCCTCTTTCAACATAAGGCTGCAATACGTTCATCTGCCCTATTTTAAGCATGAATGAATTGTTATCCGTTATAGCGCCGCCAATGAGGGCATAATTTCCTTTCGGACACACTTTAGTCAGGTAATCAGCCTGTAAGGCACCTACTTCAACATTATCAAATGAAATATACAAATCGAGATTACAATTTCTTATAAGCCTGTCGTATGATAAAACCCTTACTTTATATTTATGGGCCAATGCTACAATTCTTGCAGCATCATTCAAATCAGACGGCACAATAACAAGGACATCAACACCCTGTTTAAGTAATTTCTGGGCCTGTTCATACTGAACTCGCGGATTACTGTTAGCAACTTCGGTTACCACTTCACCTCCCAGCTCGTTAATACGTGCAATGAATAAATCTTTATCACGTTGCCAGCGTTCAACTTCATAATTGTCCATAAGCAGGCCAATGGTCACCTTCTCTTTGCAACCGTAAAAGAGAAACATGGCCAGCATAACTGAAAACAGCAAATTTGATTTTATTTTCATAACGATGGTTTTTAAGGACGAATGGTATAAAATATTTTCTAAAAGTTACGAAATATTAGCGATAAAGTCAATATTTATTCCCTTTTGTTGAGTAATTGAAAAAAATGATATATTTTTCAATAATAAAAAAACAACAATGAAAAAAATTAAAATGGGCATGGTTGGCGGAGGCACCGGGTCATTTATCGGTAAAGTGCATCTGATGGCAGCATTGCTCGACAATCAGATCGAACTGGTTTGCGGGGCATTCAGTAAAGACCCTCAGAAATCAGCAGAATCAGGATTGGAATATGGGTTACCTGCTGACAGGGTGTATACAAACTATGCAGAAATGTTTATAAAAGAAAGCAGTCTCCCTGATGATGTCAGGATGGATTTTGTAAGCATCGTTACACCAAATAATGTTCATTTCGAACCTGCAAGCATGGCTCTTAAAAATGGCTTTCATGTGGTATGCGATAAACCACTTGCATTTTCTCTAAAGGAAGCTGTTGAACTTAAAAAGATAATGCATCAAACAGGCAGACTTTTAGCCGTAACATACACCTATACAGGATATCCAATGATAAAAGAAGCCCGGCATATTATTAAAACCGGGATACTTGGTAAAATCAGAAAAATAATGGTTGAATATCCGCAGGGTTGGCTGAATGAAGCAATTGAAAAGACAGGCAATAAGCAGGCATTATGGAGGACCGATCCGCTGCAGGCAGGAAAAAGCTGCACCATAGGCGATATAGGCATACACGCAGCTAATCTGGCAGAATATGTTACCGGAATGGCCATTTCGCATGTTTGTGCCGATGTTGCAACCTTTGTCCCCGGCCGGTTGCTTGATGATGACAGTAGCATACTTTTGCGCTTTGATGGCGGAGCAAGAGGTGTGCTAACTGCAAGCCAGATTTGCGCCGGCGAGGAAAATGCCCTTAAAATACAGGTTTATGGTGAAAAAGGAGGCCTCGAATGGCATCAGATGGAACCCAACTCACTGATATTGAAATGGCCCGACCGTCCCAAAGAAATTCTGAGAACAGGAACCAGTTACGTCTCAGTAGCTGCATCGGCACATACAAGGCTTCCGGCCGGACATCCCGAAGGATATATTGAAGCATTTGCAAATATATACCGCAATTTTGCCATGACACTGCGCAGCCTGGCTGAGGGAAGAAAGGCTGACCCTTTATTTGACTTTCCAGGTATTGAAGAAGGTATACGAGGTATGCTTTTTATTGAAAAAACCATTGAATCATCACAGCGTGCTGAAAAATGGATGGAAATGTAAAACAGTTTAAAACAAACCAAGTGCGATGAATTAATAATTTCATTACTTAGGATAAAACATAATAAATTACATACTGATTAAAGCTTACCGATTGCTTTAAGCGAAGTACCATGAATTAACAAATTCATCATACTCGGGTTGATAGATATTATAAAAGACTCCGTCGGAATATCGTTTCTGATAAACCGGATAACAGAAGAAAAACATTCTGATTATATTTGCCTTACAGGGAAATTTTTTTCAAAATGGCTGTATGCAAAGAATATAATCAGCTACTCCAAAAGGCAGTAAGTAAAAAAACTCATATCAGACAATTCTTTAATGCTGTCAGAAGAGAAGACCCCATGTACATCACCCGTCTGTTTCAGCAACTGCATGAAGAAGTGTTCAGGGAAATTGACTGCCTGAAATGTGCTAATTGCTGCAACACAATCAGTCCTGTTATTACAGACAGAGATGTGCAGAAGATGGCCAGAGCACTAAAAATAAAACCTTCGGAAGTTGCTTCAACCTATCTTATGATTGATGATGAAAACGACTATGTTTTCAAATCAACTCCCTGCCCTTTCCTTGACAATATTGATAACACCTGCCGCATTTATGAATCACGGCCTAAAGCATGCCGTGAATATCCCCATACCAATCATCCTGATATGCGGAAGGTGCTGAATATTACCTATAAAAATACCTTTATCTGCCCTGCTGTTTACCTGATAATTAATGAAATGGAAAAATATTTGAACATTAAACCATATTAATCAGGGATTATTCAATAGAAACAATGACAAAAAATGAAATACGGATCACTGAATTGTTAACAACAGGCTCTTCCTGCAGAGTTGTTATTGTATGCTTCCATACCCCGCTCTTCTCACAATCTCCAGAAACTCACTCAGAATCATTGCCGTAGCACCCCAGATATGATGATTATCTATGTCGAAATAAGGAACTGTAATTTTATTTCCATTAAAATCAATATATTTTGTTTTCGTAGTGGATGATTTCAGTAAAAGGCTCAACGGTGCTTCAATCAGATAATCCACTTCAGCCTGATCAATGGTAAAGACTGGTTTCCGTGGCATGTAACCGACAACGGGCAATACTATATTGTTGCTCACAGGTATATGAAGGGGTGTGAGCGTACCCAGCACTTCAACCATATCGGGCTTAACACCTGTTTCTTCATAAGCTTCACGCAAAGCAGTATGTATAGGTGACTGGTCCTCTTTTTCGGCTCCTCCCCCCGGGAAGCTGATTTGTCCGCTATGCGGGCCACCATCATGCTGACGCTTCATAAAAACAATATGTATGATATCACGAACAGGATAGAGCAATAACAGTACACTGCTGTGACGTTCAGGATAATCAGTCTGTATGGGTTTTCGTACAGAGGGTGCCATAAGTTCATGTAAAGGCTCACCGGGAAGGGGCTTTAAAAGCTCGTCTTTAAGTCTGATTATCCATGAGTTCATCAGAAATCAATTATAAATCATTGTCCTTGCAGGGTCAATGCGTGATATTATTCTGGCAGGAATCAACAATACGGTCATTACGATAACAAGCACACCAATATTTAAAATAAAAATATACCATAAATTAAAATTAACCGGCACAAAATCAAGAAAATAAGATTCGGGGTTTAAGGTAATAAATCTGAATTTGTATTGCAGAAAACATAAACCTGTTCCAATAATATTACCCCATACCAATCCCTTCATAATAAGATATCCGGCCTGATAGAGAAAGATGTTACGGATAAAAGAATTACCTGAACCAAGCGATTTGAGTACACCAATCATAACAGTACGGTCGAGAATCATAATTAACAGAACTGACACCATATTAAATACCGATACGATCAGCATGAGCCCAAGCAATACCCACACATTTTTGTCAATAAGGCCGAGCCAGTCAAAGATTTGCGGATAAATATCGCGTATGCTGACAACTTTGAGTTTTGAGCCATCTGAATTAAAAGTAAGTCCGGCAACCGAGAAAACAACATCTTTCATATAGTCCAGGTCTCTGTAGTCGTTTATCAGTATTTCAAAACCGGTTATCTGGTCATCTTCCCAGTTATTAAGAGATTGAATATGCCTGATATCGGCCAGAATGTATTGTTTATCGAATTCAACCAGACTGGTCTGATAGATTCCTGCAACTTCAAAAACCCGCCCGCGCGGACGTTCATCAATAAAATACATGGCAAATCTGTTACCAGGCTTAAGCTTTAAAAGATTAGACATATATTTTGAAATTAATACCTTATTGGTAATTGCAGTATCGCTTACGGTAAAAATACTTCCTTCCACAAGATTTTCCTGAAAAAAACCCCAGTCGAAATCACTGCTTATCCCTTTTACTATTGCGCCGTTAAGCTCGTCATTTGATTTCATGATGCCTGGTTTGGTGGCAAAAACCTGTATGTGCTTAATGCCGGGAAATGAATCGATAAAACCTATAAAAGGCTGATCTCTTGAAATAGGTTTGGTTTCAAATGATGAATTGGAATCAAAATTAAGAATCTGAATATGTGAACCAAAACCAATGAGTTTGCGGCGGATTTCGCTTTTGAAACCTGTTACCGTACAAACGGAAATAATCATAACAGTCAGACTCAGTGCAATGCTTGCAAGAGATATTTGCAAAATAGGCCGGGCGATGGTTTTATTTCCCCTGATATCCTTGATAAGCCTTTTAGCTATAAAATATTCTGTATTCAACTTTTTAACAGCATAATTTTAAAAATGCTAATTTAGTATGTTCTATCAAATAGGCTAAAACAAAAGGATGAAAAAAACCATTTTCCCCATAATTATCATGTTTGTTCTTCCGTTGACAGGGTGCTGCCAGAAAAATCATTTACCCATACAAACCGGAGCCGAACAGACAACCCTTTACCTGCCCATGCTTAAAAACAAAAAATGCGCCCTTACAGCCAATCAGACAAGCATTATTGGTAAAAGTCACCTTATTGATTCGTTGCTTAAATTACAGATAACGATTGTAAAAATATTTTCACCCGAGCATGGTTTCAGAGGTACTGCTGCTGATGGAGAATCAATTGAAAATACTGTTGATGCGGCAACCGGTATCCCTGTTGTCTCACTCTACGGAATACGTAAAAAACCTTCGGCAAACGACCTGAAAGATATAGACATGATGATTTATGACATACAGGATGTCGGTGTCAGGTTTTACACATACATATCTACATTGCATTATGTGATGGAGTCATGCGCTGAGAATGACATACCCCTTGTCATACTTGACCGTCCCAATCCAAACGGATTTTACACTGATGGTCCTTTGCTTGAGCACAATTTCAAATCATTTGTAGGCATGCACCCCATTCCTCTGGTGTATGGATTAACGGCGGGCGAACTGGCCATGATGATTAACGGAGAAGGTTGGCTGGCAAACAAAAAAACATGTAATCTAAAAGTAATACCCTGTATAAATTATACGCATAAAAGCCTTTACAGGTTACCTGTAAATCCATCACCCAACCTGCGGAATATGGAGGCAGTTTATTTATACCCCTCTCTCGGACTTTTTGAAGGTACAATTATGAATGTCGGGCGTGGCACACCTTTTCCGTTTCAGGTATTCGGTCATCCCGACTATCCGATTAAAGTGTTTTCATATACCCCTGCAGGGTCAGTTGAAAACAAAAATCCAAAGCACAAAGGCCTGCGATGTTATGGTCAGGATTTGCGAAAACTTACCTCCGATTCCCTGGCTATGACCCGACGTATTAACCTGAGTTATATTATTTCAGCTTATCATATCATGCATAAAAAGGATTTTTTTAATTCTTATTTTGCACAACTGGCCGGAACAGATCAGTTGAAAAAACAAATTGAAGAAGGCTGGACAGAAGAACAAATCAGGGAGAGCTGGCAACCGGCACTTGAAAAATACAGACAGATGCGGAAAAAATACCTGTTGTATCCTGATTAGAAAGGGATTTTTGAAAAAGGCTGAGGAGATTAAGAAGTATTATAAAAAAGAATTAGTTAATCCGAGATTCGTTAATTGATCTTTTCAGTTGACGAATCTGGGATTATTTAAAGCTATCGCAATGTTATATATGTTAATTAAAATCATCAAAACCCTTGAAACCAGTTCAGAAAAAATAATCATTTTCTTTTAACTTTAGCCTCAGACTCAGGCTGATGTTTTTTAAGCTGAAATGCAAAAAATGAAACCAAAACAAATAATAACCCGCACCGTCCTCATCCTGTCATTTGTCAGTTTCTTCACCGACATTGCCAGTGAAATGCTTTATCCGGTGATGCCTATATTTTTAAAAAGTATCGGTTTTTCTGTGCTGTTAATTGGCATACTTCCTGTTTTGTGCGCGTCGTGATCGCCCAAAAAATGCATTATTGATAATCAACAT
>CAZBCB010000142.1:245-7417 GCA_964489905.1 uncultured Bacteroidales bacterium | reverse complement strand
AGGGATGATAAATGGTTTGCTGCCGATATCCATAATGCTTTTGTTATTGCTGTATTTAATGGCAGCAGCCGGGATGAAGCATTAAGACTTCTGGCTGAAGCCAGAAAAAATCTGTGATGTAATTAAAATGAGAAAAAAACGGATATTCAAAATTATAAATTAAACCGGGCAAATAAACAAGGGAAAGAAATTAAGATTTTTAAAACTTATTCGCCTCGAAATAATTTTTTAAACTGACTAAAAAATAAGTATATGAAGAGATTAAAAATATCCCGTCGGATGATGTTGAAAAAATCGCTGGCCTTTACAGCCGGAAGTGTGTTATTGTCAGCATTTACGGAGAAGCTTTTTGGTATGGCTTCAACCGGAAAATCCCGCGTAATACTGATTAGGGACAATCGGGTTATAGATAGCCAGGGCAGCATATCGGAGCCTGTATTACAGGAAATGCTTGATAAAGCTGTAATGCAGCTTACCGGTAAAACAACGGTAAAGGAAGCATGGGGTTATATAATAAGGCCTGACGATGTGGTAGGCATTAAAAGTAATGTTTGGCATAATCTGCCTACACCACCTGAGCTCGAAAATATTATAAAGAAAAGAGTAATTGAGGCGGGTGTTGATGAAGCTGATGTGAGTGTCAAGGACAGGGGTGTATTAAATGATCCTGTATTTCAGAGGGCAACAGCGCTTATTAATGTAAGGCCTATGCGGACCCATGCCTGGTCGGGTGTAGGCAGTCTGATAAAAAATTATATTATGTTTGCCGAAAAACCTTCAGCCTATCATCCTGATTCTTGTGCCGACCTTGCTACTCTATTTGAATTACCCGCTGTTAAAGGGAAAACCAGATTGCATATTCTGGTGATGCTTACTCCATTATTTCATGGAGTAGGCCCGCATCACTTTAATAAAGAATTTACATGGCCTTACAAGGGGCTTATAGTGGGCTTCGATCCGGTTGCCGTTGATTCTACTGGTTTGCGCATAATCGAAGCCAAACGCAAACTGTTTTTTAATGAAGAAAGACCGCTGAATCCGCCTGCAAAGCATATTTTACTGGCTGATACACGCCATCATCTTGGTAATGCCGATCCTGCACGCATTGATTTAGTAAAGACAGGCTGGAATGAAGATATATTGATATAAAGTATCAGATTGTTTCAATGTGAATTAATCTTAAAATATTCGGAAAGAAAGGCTTTTAGTTCATTATAGTCATGCATAACAGGTAATTCGGGATAATCATCTGTAACATTTTTAGGCGGGCGGAATAATATAGCTTTATCAGCAGTTTTTAGCATATTAATATCGTTATAAGAATCGCCTAATGCAAATACTTCATATTCGAGGCTTTTGAGTGCTTCAACTGCTCTACGCTTGGAATCATTCTGCCTGAGGTTATAACCGGTAATTATCCCTTTGCTGTCGGTTTCCAATGAATGGCAAAACAGGGTAGGCCTTTCGAGTTGTTCCATTAAAGGATCGGCAAATTCAACGAAAGTATCTGAAACAATGATTAAACGGGTAACTTTTTTTAACCATCTGATCATTTCCAGTGCTCCATCAAGCGGCTTTATGGTGGCAATTACATGCTGAATGTCGGTTAATGTAAGGTTTTTTTCTCTCAGTATTTTGAGCCTGTGTTGCATCAGCTGGTCATAATCTTTTATATCGCGTGTGGTAAGCCTTAGTTCGGGTATTCCGGTTTTCTCGGCTACATTTATCCATACTTCCGGCACCCACACACCTTCGAGATCTGAACAAACTGCATGTAATTTCTTCATTTTTCCCTTATATTAGAAAGCGGCAAAATAAAGAAAAATTCGGTATTATCCAAAGTACAACGAATTTAAAAATGCAATATTTACTATAGCGCTTTAGCATATGCAGAGGATAAGTATTTTTTAAAATCATCATAATCGTTTTTCATACTTATCCATGATTCGTTTTTTTCATCAAGGTCCTTCATGCTTTCAGGCAGGGGAGGATCAATTCCCAGATTTTCAAGTATCTCGGCAGGAAATTTTGCCGGATGCGCTGTTTCAAGACATACAGATAACTGTGAAGGGCGTGCATTTTCCGGAGAAATCTTAAAATATTCATGAAGCCCTGCCCATGCAACCGCCCCGTGAGGCTCAAGCAGAACTCCGTGTTGCTGGTAGGCTGATTTAATAGTAACTTTGGTGAATTCGTCACTTATGCTGATTCCGACCATATCTTTTCTCAGCTTCCGGATATCAGGTTCTTTCACAATAATGCCTTTTTCGTTCATTATTCCGCCATATAAAGCTATAATACGTGCCATATTGCTCGGATGTCCCACATTCATCGCACTGGAAATGCAGTTTTTTGATGGCACTATAGTTTGATACCTACCGGATTGCAAATACACAGGTACTTCATCGTTTTCATTGGTGGCAACAATAAATTTTTCAACAGGAATACCCATGCGAAATGCCAGCAGTCCTCCCATCAGATTACCAAAATTACCTGAGGGAACAGAAAAAATAATTCTTTCATTTTCTGACTGTCTGAGATTCAGGTAGGTATAAACATAATAAAATGATTGAGGGATAAGCCTTCCGATATTTATTGAATTGGCTGATGAAAGATTCAGCATTGCCAGATCGGAATCGGAAAAGGCTTTTTTAACAATAGCCTGGCAGTCATCAAACTTCCCTTCAATGCCAATGATCTGAATATTTTTCCCCAGGGTGGTCATTTGTTTTCTTTGTCTTTCAGTAACTTCTTTTTCGGGGAACAGCACAACCACTTTAATATTTTCAAGACCGTAAAATGCATTGGCAATAGCGCTGCCTGTATCTCCTGATGTGGCAGTTAAAATCAGCATTTTTCTGTTTTCCTTTTGCAGAAAGTATTGCATCAACCGACCCATCATCCGTGCGGCAAAATCTTTAAATGAGGCTGTCGGCCCGCGGTCGAGCCTTAAAATGAATTTCCGCTCATATACAGGTTCCACCGGCACCTCATAATTGTATGCTTCTTTTGTCATGGCTCTGAGTGCAGCATCACTAATTTCATCAGGGATAAACTTCCGCATAATGTAGTATGCAATTTCATGATATTCATTGCCGGCCATGTCATTGAGTTCATTTGAGCTCAATGCCGGAATACGTTGGGGCATATATAATCCGCCATCAGGGGCTAATCCTTTTAACAGTGCTTCTTTAAAAGATACAACAGGTGCCTTTAAGTTGGTCGAATAGTATAATACTGGTGCCTCTGCCATAGGTATTAAATATTTACCAGAAATTAAAATTTATTTAACAGATCAAATTTTGTGCTGTCAAATTCCAGCAGCGAAGATAGTTTTAAGTCTGAAATATCAAAACGTTTATCTGAAAAATCAGGGATATCAGGTATTGTAACAACTTTCATTTGGGCAGCTTTTGCGGCAATTAAACCATTGAAAGAATCCTCAAATACCAGACAATTTTGCGGTTTGATATTTAATTTATTTGCTGTTGTCAGATAAACAGCAGGGTGGGGCTTACCGTACTTTTCTTTTTCACTTGAACAGATCACCTTAAATTTATTGCGCAGTCTGAATTTGTTCAGTGCGGTGTTAATAATTAAAGGAGGTGATGATGATGCTACTGCTACGGGTATTGATTGCTCTGTAAAAAAGGTGAGGACCTGCAAAAATCCTTCTTTTAATTCTACTTCATTGTTCAAGGCAATAACCATTTCCCGGATTATTTCCTTATATAGCTGTTTCTGCGTTTTACCGTTCCATGGCTTTCTGGCAAACCAGTATGCAACAGTATCCTTTGTATCAAGACCGACAGTTTGCCTGCACATTTCAGTAGTCAACTGAAGCCCGACAGTGGCAAAAACTTTTTTCTCAGTTTCTTTCCACAACGGTTCTGAATCAATGATTACACCATCAAGGTCAAAGATTATAGCATTAATCATATAGCAGTGTATTATACGTTGGCCACACGTATGATATCTGCAAATACACCTGCCGCAGTTACTGCTGCCCCTGCACCATAACCTCTGATTACCATGGGTTGTTCGTGATATCGGTCGGTTGTAATAAGAATAATATTGTTGCTTCCTTCAAGAGGATAGGCCGGATGCATGGCATCTACTTCCATAAGTTCGACGGTAGCTTTTCCGTTGTCAAGACGTGCAACAAAACGCATTTTTTTACCTTCTTTTTCAGTTTGCTTACGCCTTTTTTCGAATTCCTCATCATATTGTTTAACTTTTATCCAGAAATCATCTAAGGAGCCTTCAAAGCATTCCTGAGGCAGAAATGTTTTAACTTTAATATCATCCTTTTCAAATTCATAACCCGCTTCACGCGAAAGGATCAGCAGTTTTCTTTTCACATCAATGCCACTGAGGTCTATGCGTGGGTCGGGCTCAGAGAATCCTTTTTCTTTAGCCAGCCTTATTGCCTCGCTGAGAGGAACAGTATCGCTGATTGTGTTAAAGATAAAGTTTAATGTGCCTGATAAAACAGCTTCGAGGCGAATAATCTTATCGCCACTGCGAATCAGATCATTTAATGTGCTTATAATAGGCAGGCCTGCACCTACATTGGTTTCATAGGTAAACTTTACATTTTTCTCCTGTGCGGTTTTTTTCAGGTCTTTATAAATAGTGTATTCAGAGGAACATGCTATTTTATTGGCAGTGACAACCGAAATAAAAGAACTGAGGATTTTTTTATACGTTGACGCGATAACAGGATTAGCTGTACAATCAATAAATACACTATTGCGCAGGTTAAGATATTGCATTTTTTGTATAAAAAGTTCAATATCAGCTTTTTCTCCCTGCTGATCCAACTGTTCCAGATATTTGTCAAGTACTATTCCATCGGGATTTATCAGCATTTTTTTAGAATTGCTTATGCCGATAATATTAATTTTTAACCTGTGATCGGTCAATAATTTTTCCTGCTGGGCATTAATCTGTTGCAAAAGATTACTGCCAACAGTACCTATCCCGACCAAAAAAAGATGCAATTCTTTATAATGTGAAAGGAAAAAGCCTTCATGAATAACATTCAATGCTTTGCGCAGACTCTCTTTTTTAATGACAACTGAAATATTCAGCTCTGACGAACCTTGTGCCGTAGCAATTACACTGATACCATTACGGCCTAATGATGTAAACAGGTTGGCAGATATACCGGGGGTATTTTTCATACGTTCGCCCACAATGGCAATAATTGAAAGTTCACGTTCAACCCTTATTGATAATTCATTTCTGAGTTTTATCTCACTTTCAAATTCATGCTCAATGGCGTGAATAGCTCTTTCGGTATCAGCAGGGTTTATGGCAAATGTTATGGTGTATTCTGAAGAGGCTTGTGTGATTAAAATAATGTTGATGCTGTTTTCAGCAAGTACGCCAAATAGCCTGTATGATATGCCACGCACACCCACCATACCCGGTCCCATAAGGGTTATAAGGTCAATTTCATCAATGGATGAAATGCCTTTAATCAGTGATGTACCTGATGATTTTGATTCTTTAGTGATAATAGTTCCCGGGGCATCGGGATTAAATGTGTTTTTAATCCATACTTCAATATTATGCTGGTAGACAGGGTGGATGGTAGGTGTGTAAATGACCTCAGCGCCAAAGTGAGATAATTCCATTGCTTCGGAATAGCTAAGCGAATCGATTGCCATGGCTTTTTTAACTTTTTTCGGGTCGGCCGTCATGAAACCATCAACATCTGTCCATATTTCAAGCCGGTTTACTTCAAGAGCTGCTGAAATAATAGCAGCTGTATAATCTGAACCTCCTCTTCCAAGCGTTGTGATTTCACCCTTTTCATTGCTGGCAATGAAACCGGGCACAACGGCAATTTTTTTGTAATTCTTGAAAAATGATTTGATCAGCCTGCTGCTTAAGGTAAAGTTAACATTGGCATGAGCATAAACCGAGTCGGTTTTTATCAGAGCTTTGGGATCAACCATCTCACTGTTTTCAATTAGCCTGCTGATGATATAGGAAGCCATGATTTCTCCAAAACTTAAGACCTTAGCCTGTATTTTAGGCGTTATGTCATTTAGCAGATATATGCCATTAATAATATTGCTAAGCTCTTTAAGATATGAGTTTATTCTTGAGGATACTTCAGTTTTTAAAGGTTCTTCAAATAACGCATTGACTACATCGATATGTTTGATCTCTATTTCATTATAAATCCTGAAAAAATTATTGTCTTTTATTGCTGCATGATTGCAAAGACTGATAAGTTTATCGGTTATTCCGTCGAAAGCTGAAATAACAATAATTACCTGATCTGTCTGACTTTCGATGATTTTTTTAACCCTGATAATGTTTTCAGGAGTTCCAACCGAAGTCCCGCCGAATTTTAAAACTTTCATTTTAAGTGCTTTTAATAATTAAAAAGCTAAAAATACTATAGATATGGTGATTAAAAAAGCAATTTTACAACAAAAGGAATTGTAATGCCAGACAATTATAATAATCTGGCTGATTCTGCTGCAATATTGCGATCAATTTTCTTAATAAGGCCCTGAAGCACATTACCCGGGCCTACTTCATAAAACATATCAGCACCGTCCTTAATCATATTCTGAACTGATTGTGTCCATTTAACCGGAGCTGTTAATTGTTTTTTCAGGTTGCTTTTAATAATTTCAGGCTCTGATGAGGGAAGTGCTGTAACATTCTGGTATACAGGGCAAATCGGTTTAGAAAATGTTGTGCTGTCAATAGCTTGTTCGAGCTCAACTCTGGCAGGTTCCATAAGAGGAGAATGGAAAGCTCCTCCTACTTTCAGAATCAGAGCCCGTTTTGCACCTGCTGCTGTAAGTTTTTCAACTGCATTTTCAATACCTTTAACTGAGCCTGAAATTACAATTTGTCCGGGACTGTTATAGTTTGCAGGGACTACTATTTCAGAAATCTCCTGGCATACCTTTTCAACTATCTGATCATCAAGGCCTAAAATTGCAGCCATGGTTGATGGTGTCATTTCACAGGCTTTCTGCATAGCCTGTGCTCTTTTTGCTACAAGTATGAGCCCGTCCTCAAATGATAGCGCACCTGCAGCAACAATTGCTGAAAATTCGCCAAGTGAATGGCCTGCAACCATATCAGGAGCAAAAAGCTGCCCCATGACTTTAGCCATTATTCCCGAATGTAAAAATATT
>CAZBCB010000142.1:0-235 GCA_964489905.1 uncultured Bacteroidales bacterium | reverse complement strand
GGTTGTGTTACTTTTGTTTGTTTTAGATCTTCATCTGTTCCTGAAAACATCAGATCGGTTATACCAAATCCAAGTAATTCGTTTGCTTTTTCAAACATTTTCCGGGCTTCAGGATAGTTATCATACAAATCCTTGCCCATACCTGTAAATTGTGCACCCTGACCCGGGAATACATAAGCTTTCATAGAATATTGTTAATGTTTGGCACAAAAATAATAAAAGGAATTAAAAAACA
>CAZBCB010000141.1:0-7437 GCA_964489905.1 uncultured Bacteroidales bacterium | reverse complement strand
AAAGTTAGTGAATAAAAAAATAATTTAAAACATTTTAATCTGTTCACTGCTTTGCATATTGTTATTATTTGTGGTTAATATCCTGCATTTTATTAGCTCAAAAAATTATAACCATGTTGAACTAATCAATAATAATTTCTTTATCCTTTGGATATTTAACTGAAAAAGCGAGTCTGATTTTCTTTTCCTCTGAAGGATTTAGAATGAATATCCAGTTAATTTTTCCGGTTTCTTTGTTATATGATCCGCCTGAATACTCAATGGGTTCGACCTGAATATCCTTATTCATCGAAACAGGGAACTGATCTTCCAGGATTAACCTGATTTGTTGCTTTTTGTTATTTCGTAGAGTAATTTCCCACCCTCGTGTTTTCTGGCGGGTATTTAAAAGCATTTTGTCAGCTGTGAAATCAGTTAGTTTGGCTCTGGTAATTATTATATTCTTGTCCCTGCCTAATGATAAGTCCAGTGTATCTGTAGTTTGCCTCAAGTTCAGATATGATTTCCCTATGTAGGTATCTTCAAAAAACAAATTCATTTCCCCGGGAAGCAGGTTATAACCCTCCCATCCTGTGACACGTGCAATAAGGAATGCATCACGGTCAAGTTTCGGGGCGCAATAATACTGATAAGTAGCCGGCAATTTATATTCCTGCACATTGATAGTATATTGTTTGTTATCAGATGGTATGTCGTAGGGTACTTTAATTGAAAACTCAAGATTGGTCTGGTGTTGTAATACTTCAGTATAGATTGCTGCAGTTGGTGAAGCAATTTCATATTCTTCCGGTACTTTGTCTTCAGATATGGCAATTTCTGCTTTTTTAGCACGGGCTGGTTGTGCGATATTCTGCATATAATCAAATACACCGGAAGACTGATAAAAATCAACATACCAGGTTGTAAGGTTTGGTTTATCTCCTCTTTGCCTTGGATCGGCAGTTGAAAGTTTCAGTTTCACGTTTTCCCAGTTTTCGCCGGTTTGCTGAAATACTTTTGCATTGTAAATAAGTGTAACCGGACTGTTAACATCAACTGCTCGAATGTCATATACTGGTATCCAACCTGCCTGAGATACAATATAGGTAAGTTGTAAAACACCTGCACCCTCACTGGTTGCTTCAACAGAAACCATTATTTCAGATGTAGGTCTGTTCAGGCTGGTATTAATAACATTCAGCTGGTTACGCAATTTTTCAATTTTTTCGTTCAGAAATTTATTTTCCCTGGCAATATTGAGTTGTTCTTTTTTAATATCTGTCATACGTGCCCTGAAAAAATCGGCTGCCATCTTTAGCTCTGATACCACCAGTCCCTTTTCTTCACTGCCAATTGATTTGTTGGCCATTAACAAATCTTCTTCCGTTTTGTATACCTGTATCATGCTGTTATTTAAAGCAAGTTTTTCTTCAAAAATTTTTAAGGAATCTTCCAATAAAATGATCTCACGGGATTTTTTTTGTCCGGCCAGATAATTTATCTGATGTACCACCGAGAGAATTGTAAAAGATCCTTGTCCTTTTACCTGAACACTCTGAGGATCAATACTTTCCGGTAAATTAACAAATCTGAATACCGTGTTACCCTTTGGGAATTCAATTTTTGCCGAACGCATTACCTGTGCACCGTTAAGAAATACCGTTACTTCTTTAACAGTTGAAATCACTTCACGGGTATTTGAAGCATATAAAAATGAACATGTTACAATAAGTACAAAGCAGGATACAGTTTTTAGTTTCATCATTAAAAATCTTTAATAAATATTAGTACGAAAACATAAGACTAATGGTTATCTATTTTATGCAATATAGTGCAAATCTTAGAAAATATTTCTTTACAAGCTAACAAAATGACAATTTATGTATTAAAGGCAACAATTATTTTGTAGCTTTGCCATAACAATTTAATCCAGGTTCGTCAATTGATAAAATCAATTGACGAATTGACCAACAAAATCTAATCATTCCGAAGCGTCGGAATGAAAATTTTTGATAAATCGGAGTTTCCTAGATAAGTTAATAGAAACAATATATTTTTAATATTTATGGTGTTTCTATTGACTGATTTTGGTTTAATTGTTTGAATATGAACCTCACCTATGCATTCAGACACAAGTAAACATAACCATAATATGGAGGTTCTATCCCGAAACAAGTTGTGAATTTTTATTAAGCTATTAATGATATTTAAAATAATTACAAATACAACATCAATGAAATCATAAAACACAACAGATTATGAGTATGATGATTGTTCCATTTGATCATTTAATTAATTAAAATATACACAAATGAAAACGAAAATTATTTATTCACTTATTTTAGGATTTTTAGTAATAACAGCATTTGCTCAGGATTGTAGTCAGTATTATAATGAGCTCGAAAATGCCCAGTTGGTTTATAAAAATTTCGATAAGAAAGATAAACTTACAGGCACGAGTGTGCAAAAAATAAAACAGGTCACAAAAGATGCCACTGCAGTGAAGGTTTTGATTGAAAGTGAATATTTTGACAACAAGGGTAATAGCCAGGGAAGCACTGAATTGCATGTCAAATGTGAAGGGGGCATTTTGTTTCTTGATATGAAGAGTTATCTCAATCAGCAATCCATGGAAGGTTATAAGGATATGGAAATGAACATTGAAGGCGGAACTCTTGAAATGCCTTCAAAACCAAAAGAAGGTGAAATACTCAAAGGAGGCGACCTGAAAATAACCTTCCTTTCAAACGGCACGCCTATAATGACCATGGCAGTATCTATAACTAACAGAAAAGTAGAGGCCATTCAGGATGTTACTACCGAGGCAGGCACATTTAAGTGTTATAAGATATCTTATGATATTTCTACCAAAATGATGTTTAGTGTTAAAGGTAAAGGCGTTGAATATTACAATGATGAGGTAGGTGTTGTCAGAACAGAATCTTATTCAACTGCCGGTGATCTCCTGGGATATATGGTTCTTGCATCTTTTAAAAAATAGTTAAGAGAGTTTTCAGTAATTTATTGTTATCCAAACTAATATTTTTGAGCAGAAATTTACTTTTAAGTATAAAATTGCATTATTTATAAACATTTAACATAATTTAATCAATTTTTTTGCGTTTATTGCTTAATTTCTGTTTAACTTGCTTTGTTTCTTACCTGAAAATAAATGTTATTTGATTATGAATAAATTAGATCTTACAGAAGAAACAACGAATAAGATTGTTATTGAAGAGATAGATCCTGAGGAAATTAACAAGATCTGGGATTCGTTGCCTGAAATAAAATCGGCCTTACAGTAATCAGGAATATCGTAGGGTATTTACTTAGTTATTGACAATCAGCGGTTTATTTATCATTGCCCGATGATAAAGCAGGAGGGTTATTTTATTTTTATATTAAATTAATTCATTATGAATTATTTAATATTAAAATACTGATAATCATCTTTTTAATCACTCCTTTATTTTTTAATCTAATTCAATGAATAATTAATCATAAGGTATTAACGGTTTATGTAATTAATCTCACCAGAACGCCTGGTTTTCGTATATAATGATAGAAGTTAACAGCAAAGATTATGAAACCAGCAAAAAAAACAACCGGCAGTAATACAGAGGGTACAATGCCTCAAAAAAAGATAAAAATATCAAATGTACTGAAAGGGATATTACTCTTCGATATCAGAATAATTGCATTAGCAGGGTTATTTGTTTTAAGTACTAGTTATCAGGGACATCAGAAAGGACAAACATTGCTGGAACAGGATTTCTTTTTACCGGCTTTTACTGATAGTATTAAACATTGTTTAAATAGTACAACAAAAGTATCGGATTTAGAAAATTACAAGGTGTATCCTTTAGTAAAGGAATATTACAGGGCAAACGGATATAAACCTGCATGGACATATAATTTTTCGGTTTCAGAGAATGCAAATATTTTAATTGATTTAATCAATAATGCAGAAAAATTCGGACTGGAAAAACATGCATATCATCTTCAGGAGATTATCAAAACAATAGATAAAATAAGAAGTCATGAAGAAGGAGATAATTATCTGAGTAATCGCATCAGGCTTGAATTATTGTTGTCAGATGCATGTTTAACCTTCATGATTCATCTGAAAATGGGGTATCAGAAATTTGATTCGTTATTTTTTACGTTGCCTGTTTTAATGGATTTGGTTTCTGAATATAGTAATGCATTGAGGAGCAATGAATTTGAAAATGCTGTTCTTTCTGTACAGCCTAAATTCATTGAATATGTGAAATTGCAGCAATCGGTTGAAAAATATTCAGAATTTGCGGATGAAAAAAATGAAATAATTGTTATGCCTGACCCGAAGAAAGATTCGGTTGCATTCAGGAAGGAAGCTGAAAAAGTTTTAATAAAGCTGCATTATTTAAACCCTCGCCCTACCTATGATGAATATCTGGCAGCGCTTAAGGCATTTCAATATTATCATGGTCTGGAACCTGATGGTAAGCCGGGCAGGAATACCTGTGAGGCATTATCCAGATCATCACGTGACAGGTACAGGCAGATTGCTTTAAACCTTGACAGACTTAGAAAAGATAATTTCAGGGCTGAACATTTTATTTTGGTTAATATACCGGCCTATCAGGTGCGCATTTATAAAGCCAACAAAATCATTGGGAACACCAGAGTGATTGTCGGGGCTCCGAAAACCCCAACACCATTAATAACAAGCCGGATTCAGAAAATTATTACTAATCCTTCGTGGGAAGTACCACGGAGTATAACATTGAATGAGTTATTACCTAAACTGATGACAGACAGCAATTTTCTCAATCGTAAACGGTTTATGCTAATTGACGAAAACAAAAACAGGGTTGAATATCATCAGATTGACTGGAATAATATTTCGGCTGAAAATTTTGCATACAGGTTAAAACAGGACGCCGGAAGTGATAATGCATTGGGCAGTGTGAAATTTATTTTTCCAAGCCCATACCCTGTTTATCTGCATGACACTCCTGTGAAGCAAATGTTCTCAAAAGACATACGGGCATTTTCACATGGATGTATCCGTGTTCAGAATCCGGATATGCTTGCCGAGTATCTTATCAGGGAATTTTCAAAAGAAAATGAAAATATTGATGTATCGGAATTAATCCAAAATGGTATCAGCAGGGAAATAACCCTCGATCAGCCGGTTGATATATATATCCGCTATATAACCTGTGAAGCTGATGATAATAAGCATGTTTTCTTTTACAAAGATATTTACAGGCTTGACGAAAAAGAACTAAGCAAGGGTGAATTTTTGCAATAGAATTCGTCCCTGGCATAAATAAACAAAAGCGATTTCCCTTTTATAGTATCAATTATCTGATGAGCATGATCAGGAGGCAGAGCAGGGCATCCAAAGCTTCTGCCTAATCTTCCGTTTGACGCTATAAATTCTTTACTCACATAATCAGCTGCATGCATTACAATTGCCCTTTTTCTGGCATTATCATTAATGCCTCCCTCTATACCATCTAGCCTTAGTGAATAACCATGACGTCCCATATAAGTAGTTTCGGTGATATAAAACCCCAGGCTACTCTGATGCGACAGGGGATCATTTGAAAAGTGAGTGGCATAATTCTCACCCGAATTCTTACCATGTGCCACAAGGGTTTTAAAAATTATTCTTTCCTTGTTGAGGTCGATGACAAATAACCGTTCCCGGGAAGAGGGTTTTGAGAAATCAATGATAGTCAGGATGTTACGGTTTACTAACAGCCCTTCTTTTAAAAGTCTTTGATGCACACAAAGGGCTGAAAGCAGAACATTATAGGGCAAGTCAGGATCTGCCAGCTTTTCATAAAGACTGTTATAAGTAATTTTTGTGGCATATTCATTTGCTGAAATGTGATTTAAAGTATTATCCTGAGTTTTAAGAAAAATGGTAAAATTAAAAGCAATAAAAAACAAAGTAAGACAAATAATTTTATCCTGCATTGCAGCTTAGTTTAGTTAGTAGTAAGCATGGTTTATGTTGTAAATATATGATTCTTTAAATTTTATGGTATGGTTTTTTTATAAAAAAATGTTGCTTCGTCCGGAATACTGGTTGGCGCCCATATTTTAATGTTGTCGATTCGCCCATCATCATCAAAGGAGCCAAAACCAATGTATCCCATAACCAGTTCAGGGTTACTGGCAGTTATTGACGGAGTATTCATGTTATCTATATATACCGCTACTGTCCGGTTTACAATATTTCTTACAATTCGTACCTTGTGCCATTTGGCATCTGAGAGGTTAATTCCATTGTTTTGATCGGAAGATACCTTTTTGCAGGAGTCTTTTTTCACCAGAAAAATGCCATGATTATATGCGTCAGCAATGTTGGCAAGCTGAACATAATAATATTGCATGGAATCCTTTACGGAAAAAAAGATACAGATGTCACCGTTTTCATATTCTTTTGCAGGCTGCATGATATCTGCTTCAAGAATAAATTCTCCAAAAATATGACCTGAAAGGATGCAGATATTTTTCGGCGAGTAGTATGCCGGCGTATAGCCAATACTGTCGGTAGTGAATTCCAGAAAACGGTTTTCCTTGATTTTATTTAACTTCCAGACTTCAGGATCTGAAAACCGGAAATCCTCAAATGCTTTGGCCGATTGGAAATTTTGTTCATAAATCAGAACATAGCCCTCGGGAATTGTCTGTGAAGACATCGGGATTGATGAAAGAAGCGTAAAATTCAATAAACAGAAAGATAGACGTTTGTACATTCGGTGATGATTTAAAAAACGTCTAAAAATAATTCATTCTTCTAAAGTCTATATTAATATTTAAATAAACTAATCAACAAATTAAATTCTTCCCAGTGCTAAAAAAACGACATGCAATGATATGGACAGAATCAGATATAGGTTTCTGGCATTTTTACTATTCAGTTTTAAAAACCGGTATTGTATGGCATGCTGATGACAGGCCTCAATACATTCCCCGCAGTATGTGCAGGTTAAGCCGGGTTTATGATTTCTGATATCCTTTAAATTCAATGCATCATATTTGCATTTAAGTGTGCAGGCCATACATGTTGTGCAGTCTTTTTCAATGGTGATTCTGAAAGGGTTAATGTATTTGAGCATGTGTACAATGCTACCAACCGGGCAATATAATATACAATGGATCATTTTATTTTTTCTTGCCGAAAAAATAAGCATAATCACTAAACCTGCCACTCCGAATGCAATGCCTGCAAGAGTAGCGATCAGGCTACCAACACCGGATATCCGGAAAACAATCACAATACTTATAAAAAGAAAAAAAAGAACATGTTTAATAATGATTTTGTTTTTAACCGGACGGTTTCGCAAACGGTTTCCGGAAGCCATACAGTTATCCAATGCTCCAAAGTAACACAGATGGCTGCACCAGGCTGGTCCTGTTAATATTATTGTACTTAAAAATAACATTGTCATAAAT
>CAZBCB010000140.1:0-7468 GCA_964489905.1 uncultured Bacteroidales bacterium | reverse complement strand
CAAGTTTTATTCAATCTGCATTGCCCTTTCTATTTTTATCAGCCTGGATGAATTTACAAATGCATCGTACTTGGGTTTATTAATTCATTGTACCCGGGTTAAAAGATTTGTAACGGCTATATCGACTGAACATCATGAATATAGCTGTTATTATTATGAGCTCTCCTGAAACAAAAATAAGCCATGGAAAATGCTGAGGTATGTATTGCTTAGTAATTTCATAGAATGCCGGAGAACCGAATTGGCATATCTGTCCGGATAATTTGCAGTGCTGTATCATGAAAGAAATATAATCATAGGTGAAAGCGATAATCAGTATTAATGAGCCGGTGACAAGCAGTATCCATTCAGATAGATTTATGATTATTTTGTTTTTCTTGCTGAAATAAAGAATGACCCATGCAAGCATTATCATGGTTAGCGATACGATAACGGGGGATAACACCGGGCCGGTCCATGTTACAGGAATAAGAAAAAGAATATCCCATGTAAGAAGTGACTCAGGCCATCCGGTTAAAAGTTTCAGAAACACATAATAAAAAATGTCCCAGATTGCAAAACAATAAATAAAACATGCAAACCTTTGGGCCGGATATTGGCCGCCCAGGTAACCGGCGCCAGCCAGCATAATGATGGTAGCCATTTCACGTAAAACTTCAGTTAAAGCAATATGTGGTTTTATGGAAGCCAGAGGGAACGAAAATCCTTCGGGATACATAATTTCACGCAGATATACAACTACGGCCGATTCAAGGTATGCCATAGCAATACTGAACACGGTGAGCCATATGATGGTTTTGCGCATTTTCGTGAAGTAATGGTTTTTTATTTCATAATGGCAAGATGAAGGATGATATTTATTGAAAATAAAGGTTTTTGTGCATGTAATTATCTTTAAACAACCCCCTGTTCAATCATGGCCTGTGATACTTTAAGGAATGCAGCCATGTTAGCTCCTTTCATGTAATTGATATACCCGTTTTCCTGCCTGCCGTATTTAACGCATGTATCATGAATATCAACCATAATACGGTGAAGTTTTGCATCTACTTCTTCCCGGTTCCATTTTATTTTCATGGCATTTTGCGCCATTTCCAGACCTGAAACAGCTACTCCGCCGGCATTGGCAGCTTTACCAGGTATATATCCTGTTTTATTATCGATAAGATATCTGGCAGCTTCATAGGTAACAGGCATATTGGCTCCTTCGGCAACCAGTCTGCAGCCGTTTTTTACCAGTGCATGAGCTGCTTCGGTACCGAGTTCATTTTCAGTTGCGCATGGCAGGGCAATATCTGCCTTATGTTTCCATACATCATTCCATTTTTCGCTGTAATGTGTTGCCGGATATTTTTCAAGATATTCCCTGATTCGACCTCTGTTAATTTCTTTTATTTCTTTAACATAATCAAGGTCTATTCCCTTGGGGTTATAGATGTATCCGTCTGAATCAGAGAAGCTCAATACTTTGCCTCCAAGCTGGATTATTTTTTCAGCAGCATAAATGGCTACATTACCTGCACCGGAAATCAGGAAAGTTTTTCCTTCAATGTTTTCATTATATTCATCAAGAAACCGCTGAACCATGTACACCAGGCCATAACCTGTGGCCTCCTTGCGTATCCAGCTACCGCCCCATGTCAGGCTTTTGCCTGTTAAGACACCTTCAAACCGGTTAGATAATCTTTTATACTGGCCAAACATGTAGCCTATTTCCCGGCTACCCACTCCTATATCGCCTGCAGGAACATCTGTTTCGGGCCCGATATGCCGGAATAGTTCGCTCATGAAGCTTTGACAAAACCTCATGATTTCATTTTCGGATTTTCCTTTCGGGTCGAAATCGGCACCGCCTTTGGCCCCACCTATGGGCAGGCCGGTAAGGGCGTTATTAAAAGTCTGTTCGAATGCCAGAAATTTAAGTATGCTCAGATTTACACTGGGATGAAACCGTAATCCGCCTTTAAATGGTCCTAATGCAGAGTTAAATTCCACTCTGTATCCCCTGTTGACGTGAACCTTGCCGGCATCGTCCTGCCAGGGTACTTTAAAAATAATAATTCTTTCTGGTTCGAGCAGACGGTCGATCAGATTTACATTATCAAATTGCGGAAAACGGTTGTACGTTTCTTCTATTGATTCAATAAATTCCCTGACAGACTGCAGAAATTCCTTTTCGCCGGGATTTCTTGTTTCTGTTTTTGCAATAATTTCAGCCGCATGCATGGTTATAATTAGTCTTAAATTATACTGATATTATATTACACCCTGGTCGAGCATTGCGTTTGCAACTTTGAGAAAGCCGGCTATATTTGCACCTTTTACATAATCGATATATCCGTCTGCTTGTTTTCCATGACATACGCATGATTCATGTATAGATTTCATAATGTGATGAAGGCGCGAATCAACTTCTTCAGCCGGCCATCTAAGTTTCATGGCATTCTGTGCCATTTCCAGACCTGAAACAGCAACGCCACCCGCATTGGCGGCTTTGCCCGGAGCAAAAAGCAAATGATGCTGCTGGAATATATTAACAGCTTCAGGGGTACATGGCATATTTGCTGCTTCGCACACACAGAGGCATTTGTTTGCTATTAAATTTCTGGCATCATTATGGTCGAGTTCGTTTTGGGTGGCACATGGAATGGCAATATCACAGGGCACTTCCCATGGCCTTTTGTTTTTAACAAATACGGCCGATTTAAACTGTTTTGCATAAGGTTCAATGATATCTTCGTTTGATGCTCTCAGTTCAAGCATATAATCAATTTTATTGCCTGAAACGCCTTGTTCATCGAAAACATAGCCATCGGGTCCTGAGAGGGTAATTACCTTTGCACCCAATTGATGCAGTTTCTTGGCAACACCCCATGCCACGTTTCCGAAACCTGAAATAGCTACCTTTTTACCTTCAAGTTTTTCCTTACGTGTAGCTAACATTTCGTTAGCAAAATAAACGACGCCATAACCGGTAGCTTCAGGTCTTATCAGGCTACCTCCCCAGTTAACCCCTTTACCGGTTAACACTCCGTTATAATTATCGGTAAGTTTTTTGTACATACCAAAAAGGAAACCGATTTCCCTTGAACCTACCCCAATATCGCCAGCCGGCACATCAGTTTCGGGACCGATTATTTTCCATAATTCAAGCATGTATGCCTGGCAGAACCTCATTATTTCATTATTCGATTTGCCTTTGGGTTGAAAGTCTGAACCTCCTTTCCCGCCGCCAATTGGTAATGTAGTCAGGCTGTTTTTGAAAATCTGTTCGAAGCCGAGAAATTTAAGAATACTCAGATTAACACTCGGGTGGAAACGAAGACCACCTTTATATGGCCCCAATGCATTGTTAAATTGCACACGGTATCCTCTGTTGACATGAACATTTCCATTATCATCAAGCCATGGTATTTTAAACGATAAAACCCTGTCGGGTTCAATAATTCGTTCAATAATACCCGCTTTTTCAAACTGAGGATTCTGGTTATAAACGGATTCTATTGAAAGAAGAACTTCATGAACGGCTTGCAAATATTCATTTTCACCCGGATTACGTTTTTCCAGGTCAGCCATGATATTGTTTACATCCATAGTATAAAATTAAAGTGTTAAGTAAATTTGATGAATATAAACAAACAAAGCAATGATAATTTTCAGATTTCTCAATGAGTTAATAAATAGTATAATACCGTAACTATGATGATTTTTTAAGAAATGCCATTGTTTCATCCCTCGTCGGAAAGGAAGCCTGTGTACCTGGCTTTGATATTGACAGGGCGGCTGCAGTATTGGCAAATTTAACCGCTTCAAAAAAGTTTTTATCTTCAGCAAGTGCTACCGCCATCGCACCACAAAATACGTCAATGGCAGCAGTTGCATCAACCGGTTTTATTCTGATTGCCGGAAAATGCTCGGCTCCTCCGTTATCAATGACCATAGCGCCTTTTTCTCCCATAGTAATAATTACCTTCTCAGGACCATGTTCCAACAGTATCCGTCCGGCAAGTTCAGCCGACCTGTGATCAGTAATCCTTATACCGGTCAGCGTTTCTGCTTCAATTTTTCCGGGGATAAGCACTGAAACGTCGCTTAGCAGGTCATCATCAAGAATTACAAATGAGACCGGATTTAGCAATACCCTGATATTATTCCGGCGCGCTATTCTGGCTGCTAACCTTACCGACTGAAGCGGAATTTCAGACTGCAGCAGCAAAATGTCAGCACTGGTTATGGCCTCGCTTGCGCTGTTAATATCATCGTCGCACAGATTCTGATTAGCACCCGGTGCAATTGTAATATATTTTCTCCCGTTTTCATCAACAATAATCTGGGCTATGCCTGAGGAGACATCTTTATCAATGGCGATGTATTTTGTATTAATACCTTCTTTTTTTAGCACTTTAAGTGCCTCATCACCGAACATATCATTCCCAATACGGCCGATAAATGTGACATCCCCGCCAAGTCTGGCAGCTGCAACCGCCTGATTCACTCCCTTACCCCCTGAAATGAGCGTAAAATCACTGCCAAGAATTGTTTCTCCCTGCAAAGGCAGATGAGGAACTTTAATAATCATCTCTATATTGGAACTTCCGGCTACTGTTATTTTCATAAAAAAGATTTTCGTTATGATAAATTTAATAAAAATAAAATGATTTAATCTGTTTTTATAAGCAATAATCTGATTCTTTTTTGCCGTTTATAATGAAATGGCTGATTACCGGAATGTCAGAAAAAACATAATTCCCAATTCGTCAATTGATTTTTTACTTAGAAAAACTTATTAGTTTTTCATCATTGTTTGCGCCAAAATCTTTTGGTATGGTTGTTGCAATTGACGAACCCCGGAAAATTCCGGATAAATATTTTTTGCAGTTTAAAAAAGTGGAGTATTGGACAAATTAATCAGTATTTCTGCAGCAGTTCATCAATGGTGGTAAGCATCTGAAAACTGTCAATATGCTGATTTATAAATGTATCACAGCCAGCATCAATGCATGTTTTGTGCATTTTTGTACATTCCTTATCCGTTATAGCCAGTACAGGCAATTGCGGATGGCGTTTTTTTATTTTACATATAAACTGGCATTCATCATTATCACGAAGACCAACATTAAAAATCAATAAATCAATTTTTGATCCATTATGAAGTACATTTAAAACTTCGTTTACCGAAACCGCTCTGATTACTCTAGCTTGTGTACCTGAAAGAATATCTGAAAGAAACAGATACCCTACGTAATCATCTTCGGCTACTAATAATGTTTTACCCGCCCACTTATACGAAGATAAAGCCCGGGTTTCCATAATTGAAAAAGGTGTAGGGCTGACAATAATCATCTTTCTTGTTCTTTTGAGAGAAGAAATTTTATTATCTGATGTTTTATTCTTTATGACAACAGAAAGTAACCCTACCCCCAGTTTATTTATACCAAGAATGATAAATTTATAAATTCATCATAATTCGGTTTATAAATATTTTTTAAATCAGGCAAAAGGACAAGAGTAAAGGGTCAGTAAATAGTAAACTGTATACAGCAACAGGTAATTGGCGATCGGTAAACTATGTTGAGCAATCAGGAATTGGCATTGACATTTGCTACCTGGATTACAATAATATTAATTTACTTCAAAATATGCAGGAATGGCATTTCCTATATATCCTGAATAGGGGAGTAACCATACAATATTGATCGTATATTTACCGGCGATTTGCGGGGCCTGCGATTTAAAATGAAAACTAAAAGAGGAATGAGCAGATAAATTATTTAAACCGAAATCAACTGAGCTGAATGATTCATTTGTTTTATTATTGATATCGCGGATAATGCATATAAGAACAGGATTATCATCGCCTGATTTAAAGCTAATGGTATTATTTGTCGGATTTTTAATAAAACAGTTGATATTGATGGAATCGCCGGCTTTGAAGTGGTTTTTTGCCAGCACTGGTTTCATCTCAAGGCGATGAAAAGGCTGAAAATTATTTACCATACTGTATGAATACTTTCCCTTGTTTGGAGTTTCGATAATACCTTCATTTATTTCACTTTTATTAAGCATTATGTTTTTATTATACAATGCTTCATCAAGGTGCCATAAGTCATACTGGTTTTTGCGTGCAAATGTGGTATTGATTGAACAGGCTGTATCGCCGGTATAAAAAGTATATTTTGCAGCATATTGATATTTGTTAAGGAATGCCACTTTTTTACCTCCTGCGGTTTGCTTAATTTTTTCAGCCCATTTATCCCATCCGTTAAATTCATCTGCATATTTTAAGAACGGAGGTACTAATCCCGATGCAGCGATAAAACGCAATGAAAAAAATAATACCATCGATGGGACAGACAGGATTTTTATCCATCTGAAAATATTTCTGTTTGCATTGATTTCCTGTCTGGCAAGCATTAACATTGCAGGAAATGCTGCTGCTGTCCAGTGTGCTTCAATGTGCCCCCTGAAACTTGAAATAAAAAAGAAAGCATAAAATCCTATTAGAATATACTTAAGCGCTTTTTCGAATAAATCACCGGGTTTTCTTTTTATTGCGAAGAAAAGCAAAATAGGAGCAACGAGCGGGCCTGCTATAAGTATCTGGTTGTAAATGTATTTGATGATATTTATGGGGTCAAAGCCGGAGGTACGGCTTACAAGGTGATATCTGAATGTAGGAAAGTGATTTCTGATTTGCCAGAAAAGATGAGGTGTCATTGCAATAATGACAACAATTACGGCAAGCCAGAAACTTTTGCGTTTAACAAGATTAATGTTGGAAAGTAAGATAAAAGCTATCACCAGAATGCCGTGATATTTACTGTAAAGCATACCGGCAGCAGTAAAGCCAATTATAATAGCCAGTAAGGTTGTATCGTTATCCAGATATTTTTTGTAAAGAAACAGAAACAATACCGTGAAGAAAACGAGAGGAATATCGGGGATGGCAAGAAAGCCTGCCACATGTGTGTGAAATAGTGCCACAGCAGGCACGGTGAATGCGAACATCCATTCGTGTCCGGGATACATTTTATAAATCAGCCATAGGGTTAAAGTGCTGAGCAGACAAAAAAACAGCCTGACACCAAGTTCATGCGGCATAATCGAGTATCCTGCCTTAATCAGCAGAGCTACCATGGGTGGATGATCGAAATACCCCCATGCCAGATGCCTTGAGTACATCCAGTAATAAGCCTCATCATGGGCAAGTCCGGTGAAAAAGGCCTGTAACAGGTTTACAGACAGCCAGAGCACGAGAAAAATGATAAATACACTTTTTTTATTAAAGACATGCTTCATGGCTGCACTTGTTTTATTTTGAAGTGGATGGCATAATAAAATTCATTCTTTTTTTTATTGTATCGGGTTTTCATATTATCTTCAACGCGATAAAATCAAAAATAATTATTCAGCAATGATAAATAAAAGAGCAATAAAAACAAATACTGCCATTGCAATAATAACTTTC
>CAZBCB010000139.1:0-7503 GCA_964489905.1 uncultured Bacteroidales bacterium | reverse complement strand
AATATTTGCGACTTTCAGCTGAATTTGATAATTACCGTAAAAGAACATTAAAAGAAAAATCAGAACTTATTAAAACCGCAGGGGAAGATGTTTTGAAAAAAATCCTGCCTGTAGTTGATAATTTTGAGAGAGGGTTGAAAGCTATAGAACAATCACAAGATGTAACTTCTCTCAAAGAAGGAGTCCTTCTTATTTATAATCATTTCAAGGATTTTTTGCAACAACAGGGTATAAAAGAAATTAATACAGTTAATGAACCGTTAAATATTGACCTGCATGAAGCAGTTACTACCATTCCTGCTCCCAGTGAAGAGCTTAAGGGTAAAATAGTAGATGTAGTTGAAAAAGGATATACCTTGCATGACAAGGTAATTCGTTATTCAAAAGTAGTGATTGGTGAATAATTCATAATTCTGGCACTTGATAATCCTTCAAAAAATGGCAAAAAGAGATTATTATGAAATACTGGAAGTTCCCAGGAATGCATCACAGGAAGAAATAAAGAAAGCCTACAGGAAACAGGCGCTTAAATATCATCCCGACCGCAATCCGGGAAACAAAGAAGCAGAAGAAAAGTTCAAAGAGGCTGCTGAAGCCTATGAAGTGTTAAGCGACGAACAAAAACGTGCACGCTATGACCAGTTTGGACATGCCGGGGTTGGCGGAGCTAACGGAGGTTTCAGCGGACACGGAATGACCATTGAAGATATTTTTTCCCAGTTTGGCGATATTTTCAACGACATTGGTTTTGGCGGTTTTGGTGGTTTTGGCGGTTTTACCGGCAGGTCAAGAGGTGGCAGCCAAAGAGTAAACAAAGGGTCAAACCTCCGTGTTAAGGTTAAGCTTACCCTTGAAGAAATAAATAAAGGAGTCGAAAAAAAACTAAAAGTATCCAAATATATTGCCTGTGATGCATGTTCAGGAACAGGCGCTTCAGGCGGAAAAGCCTATTCAACATGTTCTACCTGCCGGGGAACAGGTCATGTAACCCGGGTAACCAGCACATTTCTGGGGCAGATGTCCACTACACAGGTCTGCCCATCCTGTGACGGAGAAGGAAGGGTTATTACGTCAAAATGTCATAAATGTGGGGGCGAGGGTGTCATCAGAGGTGAAGAAATTATTCCTGTCAGAATACCTGCAGGAGTTGCCGAAGGTATGCAGCTTTCCGTAAGCGGTAAAGGCAATGCCGCCCGAAGAGGAGGCATTAACGGCGACCTTCTCGTTATTATTGAAGAAGAAAAACATCCCGAACTTATCAGAGAAGGAAACGACCTGTTGTATAATCTTAACCTGTCTTTTGCACAGGCTGCTATGGGAGGACAGGTGGAAGTGCCAACCATCGACGGTAAAGTAAAAATAAAAATAGAGCCCGGTACACAACCCGGTAAAATTCTCAGATTAAGAGGCAAAGGCCTGCCTGAAGTAAACAGCTACGGACATGGTGACCTGCTCGTCAGTGTAAACGTATGGATACCTAAAACACTTTCCAGAGAAGAAAGACGTATTCTTGAAAAACTTGATGAATCACCTAATTTTAAGCCGCCAAAGGGAAAATCAGATAATGCTTTTTTTGACCGCATGCGAAATTATTTTGAATGATTTATCTATATTTGACCCAAACCTGAAAACATCATATTAATGCCACAAAAGGATTTTTTCGAAGCCCGTAATATTGTAAAAAGCTATGCATCTCAAACTGCCCTCGATAATGTAAGCCTTAGTATACCCGAAGGCTCTGTATATGGGCTTCTGGGGCCAAACGGTGCAGGTAAAACAACATTACTGCGTATCATTAATCAGATTATCGCCCCTGATGAAGGCGAATTGCTCTTCGAAGGCCGGAAAATCAAATTCGACGACCTGTACAACATCGGTTACCTCCCTGAAGAAAGAGGCCTTTATAAAAAAATGAAAGTAGGTGAACAGGCTCTTTATCTGGCACGAATTAAAGGAATGAGCAAACGCGATGCCCTTGCAAAACTGAAATACTGGTTTGAAAAATTCCAAATCCAGGCCTGGTGGAATAAAAAACTCGAGGAACTTTCAAAAGGCATGCAGCAAAAGGTTCAGTTTATTATCACCATATTACACGAACCAAAACTTCTGATATTCGACGAGCCTTTCAGCGGATTTGACCCCATAAATACCAACCTGCTTAAAAATGAAATCCTCAGTCTGAAAAAGAACGGTGCCACCATATTGTTTTCTACCCACGATATGGGTTCAGTGGAAGAACTTTGCGATTATATAACCCTCATTAACAAATCCAAAGTTATCCTTCAGGGAGAAGTAAACGACATCAGGATGCAATACAAATCAAATATATTTGAGATTGGTTATAAAGGCGATCCTGCTCAGATAATGCCGTTGTTTAACGGTAATTTTGAAGTAATTGAAAACCGGCTTGAAAAACAAACCCATGTTGTTAAAATAAAGGCAAATAAAGACTTCTCAGGAAATGATATTCTTAAACGCATGCTGCCAATGGCTGAAATAACTTCATTTAATGAAGTTATCCCCGGAATGAATGAAATTTTTATTAACGTAGTTAATTCACAGCAAAAATAACACCCCAACCTATGAATAAGACATTATTAATTATTGCCCGCGAATACATAACACGTGTACGTAAAAAGTCATTTATTCTCATGACCTTTCTGGGACCTGTTCTTTTTGCTGCACTGATAGTTCTGCCCGGTATGCTTGCCACTTTTGAAGACAAGGAAATAAAAACTTATGCGGTTGTTGAATATGATATTTTTGGCAAGCCAGTCCCTGATTCATTGCAGTTTTTCAAAGATGTTATTCCCGATAAAGACAACATAAAGTTTGTTTATTTAAATAATACGAAAATCCAGGATATACTGAAAACATACGATGCCGGTTTATATGACGGAATTCTGTTTCTGAGCCAGAATCTTATTTCAGCAGGGCGTGAAGCTTATGTTGACCTTTATTATCGAAAACCCCCTTCTATGGGCCTTGAAGTACATATTTCCAAATCACTCGAAAAACATATTTTTAATAACAAACTTATTGTCAACAAAGTTCCTGCTGATGCCATTCAGTCATTTGAAACAAAAATAAACCTGAAAAGAATAAACTGGAAAAACTGGCAAAAAGGTAGTACTGAGGACACAACAGATTTGCAACGCCTGCTCGGATATATTTGTGGCTTTTTAATCTATTTGTTTTTATTTATGTTCGGATCGCAGGTAATGCGAGGTGTGCTCGAAGAAAAAACAAGCCGGATTGTTGAGGTAATTGTATCAAGTGTCAAACCCTTTCAGCTGATGATGGGTAAGATTATTGGAATTGGTTTAATCGGTCTGACTCAATTTTTAGCATGGCTGATTCTTACTTTCACAATATCTGCGGCAACCCAACAAGTTCTCAGTTCAGAATTTCCGGGACAAAAAACCGAACAGGTAGCCCCGTCAAGCATAATGGAATCAGGAGTCAGTCAGATTCAGAATGAAAATAATAAAGAAGACGTGATTACCGGATTTTTTAAACAATTAAAACAAATTAACCTCTTTCTGATTATCGCTATGTTTATCTTTTATTTCATCGGCGGGTATATTCTTTACGGTTCATTATTTGCTGCAATAGGAGCCGCCTCAGATAACGAAACCGATACACAGCAGTTTATCTTGCCAATTACCATACCACTGATTATCGGCCTTTTTGTAATGATTAACACTTTTCTGAACCCTTCCGGCAAACTTGCCGTATGGTTTTCAATCATCCCCTTTACATCGCCCATTGTTATGATGGCCCGTATTCCTTTTGGCATACCTCCGATAAGCCAGTTGATAGCTTCTGTGTTGTTACTCATTATTACTTTTTTGGCCACTACATGGTTTGCAGGTAAAATTTATCGTACAGGAATTCTGATGTATGGGAAAAAAGTCTCCTACCGGGAAATCTGGAAATGGTTAAAGTATTAAAATTCAGGAATATTTTTTAATAAAAAGAAAATTCCTTATTTTAGCTTCCCGTAAACTGTTGACTATTAAAAGAACACATCATATTTAAATATGAGGTAGTCTTTTTTTATAAATATTTATACCTTACGTCATCAACAAACCGCTAAAACTTATGCGTATTGCCATACTCGATCTGGGGACAAACACTTTTAACCTGCTGGTTGCAGAAACCAATCCTGATAAAAAGTATCAGATTTTACTTAACAATAAAATACCGGTCAAACTTGGCAAAGGCGGAATTGATAAGCGGGAAATAAAATCAGATGCCAAGCTGCGGGGTATTAATGCTATTGAAAAACACCTGCAAACGATAAACGAACTGAAAACAGAAAAAATAACAGCATACGGAACCTCAGCCATAAGAACCGCAAGAAATGGAGATCAGTTTATTAAATCAATACGGGATAAATTCAGTATCCCTGTTGAAATTATCAGTGGTGAAAGAGAAGCTGAGCTGATATATTATGGTGTAAGGCAAACCGTTAATCTTAACGATGAAAAATATCTGATACTTGACATTGGCGGAGGCAGTAATGAAATGATCATTGCTGATACCCGGCAGATTTACTGGAAAAAAAGCTATCCGCTGGGCGTCGCAAGACTCATAGATAAATTTAAACCTTCGGACCCCATAACAATTGAAGAAATTGAGTTTATCTCAAACTACCTCGAAGAAAAAATGGTTGATTTTTTTGATGAATTCCGCAGGCATAAAGTTACAACACTTGTCGGAGCTTCAGGTTCTTTTGAAACATTTACAGCTATGATCAGGGAAGAAACAGTTGCAGAAACCGGGACAGATAATCTTCCTCTGGCAACCGAAATTGACCTCTCTGATTTCGAAAACCTTTATCAAAAACTCATTAATTCTACCCTTAAAGAACGGAAACAGATGAAAGGCCTTGAATCATACAGGATTGATATGATTGTAATTGCTGCATTGATTGTAAAGTTTCTGATGAGTAAACTTAAGCTGCAACGGATATTGCAATCGAATTTTTCTCTTAAGGAAGGAGCATTATGGGAAATTATTCATTCATAATTGATTAATAAGATTACCTCTCATATGGCAATTGATTTTTTCAATTTACGAATTTCCTCTAAAAATAATTTTTTTGTAAACAAGTTTTATTCAATCTGCATTGCCCTTTCTATTTTTATAAGCCTGGATGAATTTGTAAATTCATATTACTTGGGATAATTTTATCCATTAATGATGCTGATTAAATTAAACAAACTATATGGCTGATATACTGGTTATTGATGACGAAAAAAGCATACGCAATACGCTTCAGGAAGTACTTGAATATGAGCAACATAAAGTAACCCTGGCTACAAACGGACAGGAAGGTATAGAGTTGTTTGAGAATGGCAGTTTTGATATCGTATTATGCGATATTAAAATGCCAGGGATGGATGGGATGGAAGTATTGGAAACGCTGATGAAAAAATCACGGGATATTCCTGTGATCATGATTTCGGGGCATGGCAATATTGACACTGCCGTGGAGGCTATAAAAAAAGGTGCTTATGATTTTATTGAAAAACCGCTCGACCTGAACCGTTTACTGGTAACCATACGCAATGCCACTGAACGGACTGAGCTGGTAGCCGAAACGAAAATACTGAAGAGGAAAATCAATAAAGCCTATGACATTGTTGGTGAATCGCCGGCCATTATGAGGGTGAAAGAAATGATTGAAAAAGTAGCCCCTACTGATGCCCGTGTATTAATTACGGGTGATAACGGGACAGGCAAGGAACTGGTTGCCCGCTGGCTTCACGAAAAAAGCCCGAGGGCCGGAATGCCCTTTGTTGAGGTAAACTGCGCAGCTATTCCTTCAGAATTAATAGAAAGCGAGTTATTCGGACATGAAAAAGGTGCTTTCACATCAGCTATAAAACAAAGGAAAGGCAAATTTGAGCAGGCACATGAAGGAACGCTTTTCCTGGATGAGGTGGGCGACATGAGCCTATCTGCTCAGGCCAAAGTACTGCGTGCCTTGCAGGAACATAAAATTACCCGTGTTGGCAGCGACAAGGATATCGAAGTGGACGTAAGGGTCATAGCTGCCACCAATAAAAATATGAAAGCAGAAATAGAAAATAAAACATTCCGCGAGGATTTGTATCACAGACTCTCGGTAATTATAATCCATGTGCCTGCGCTGGCGGAAAGAAAAGAAGATATCCCGTTGCTGGCTGAACATTTCAACGAGTTAATCTGCGGAGAATACGGAAGGCCGAAAAAGATCATCAGGCCTGATGCAATATCCGAACTTCAGAAGTTGCCATGGACCGGAAACATTCGGGAATTCAGGAATGTGCTTGAAAGGCTGATTATTCTGTGCGACAAAGAGATAACCGGAGAAGACGTAAAAGCCTACGCACAGCCGATTAACAAATAAAATAAATAAGCAGATTTTGCAAAAAGAAGAAATGTCTTTATATCCCTCCACATTGTTGCTTTCCTTAGCAGGACTTTTTATTATAATTATCGAAAAAAGAAAGCAAAATTTTTTACCTGTTCTGTTACATTTTTTATTAAATATTTATCTTGTCTCTTCCTGGTGGTGCTGGTGGTATGGCGGATCTTACGGTGCCAGGTCTTTTGTAGACTCCTATGCGGTTTATGCCTTACTATCAGGAATCGTTTTTCAAAAAACTGCTTCATTAAGAAAAAACTTTTTAAGAATAGTTTTTTTACGGTCTATTCATTACTGATTATTACCAGTCAGTTTTTGATGTACAAATATCGTTATGGTTCAATCCATTACGATTCCATGACCCGTGAAGCACTTTTTGATTCATTCTGGCGGTTAAAACCATCATCAACTTTTTATGAAAAACTGAAAAGACCCGACTACGAAAAAGCGCGCCAGGGAATTTATGAAACCATCAGATAATAAGAGAATAATTTAGACTTGCTGAAAAATGAGAAAGTATTTTTTGAAAACCAGGACAATTATTAACGGATTAAATAACAAGGAATACTTTAAAAACCTGATATTCATTGCTATACTTTTAGTGATTGCCCTTATTTACAATTATCACCGGATATTATTTTACCGCCCTCAGTCAGTGCATAATTGGCGACAATCAGATTGTGCCTCAATAGCTTTAAACTATTATCAGAATGGTATGAAATTTTTTCAGCCAGAAGTACATGCCCTGGTGTCGGACAATTTCACTTCAGGAAAAGCTGCTACAAGTGAAATACCATTTTTATATTACTTTGTTGCTTTATTATATAAATTATTTGGATATCACGATTTTATTTATCGGATTATAAATACATTGATATATTTAACAGGCATATATTCATTGTCCCGGATTTTTATTAAATTAAAAATCAATTATGTCAGGAGTCTGACATTTAGTTTGCTCTTTTTTGCATCACCAGTGCTGGTTTATTACGGTAATAATTTTTTAACAGACATCACTGCCTTATCATTTTCACTCATTGCATGGAACTTTTTCATCAGTTATTATCAGAAATCAAAAATGAAAC
>CAZBCB010000138.1:0-7512 GCA_964489905.1 uncultured Bacteroidales bacterium | reverse complement strand
CATTTTTGAGAGAAACTGCATGATTAATATTCAAAGGCAAAAAATAAAAGAATTACGTGGTGAAATTTTAATTGAATCTGAAAAAAATAAAGGAACGACCATTATATTAAAAATTCCATTGACATTATCTATTATTGATGGCCTGCTGGTAAAAGTAACAGATACATTTTATATTATTCCTCTTTATGTTATTCATAAGATACACCCCATTCAACATAAAGCACTTAAATTTTCATTCAATAATCAGATTACAATTGATAACCAGTTAATTCCTTACTTCTCACTCAGAAATATTTTTAATCTGCCCGAATCGGATAATGAAATTATTGAACATTTTATTGTCATTGAATATGAAGAGCAAAAAGTTGGCTTAGTAGTTGATGATATTATCGGAGAATATCAGGCTGTTTTAAAACCTGTTGGGAAACACTACAAAAACCATGAAATAATCTCGGCTGCTACCATCCTTGGAGATGGGACTGTTGCTCTGGTTATTGATACCAACAAGGCTATCAAATACTTTAACAAAATTTTTATTAATTCGGAGGTAAGATTATGACTAATACTCCTACTGACAGAATAATGCCTGAAATAAGTTCTTATTTGATATTTAAACTGGGCAATGAGCTATATGCTGTTAATGTAATGTATATACTTAGTATTCTTGAGTTGACCAAAATTACAAAAGTGCCGAAGGCCCCATCATACATGAAGGGTGTTATAAACTTAAGGGGCAGCGTTTTGCCATTAATTGACACCAGGCTTAAATTTGGTATGTCAGAAACCGAATTTACCTCTTCAACTTGCATTCTTGTTTTTGAAATCAGAAAGGAAAATGAAATAACAAAATTCGGAGCATTGGTTGATGCTGTTTCTGAAGTAACAGAATTGAACAGGAATCAGATTATGCCTACTCCAATGATAGGATTACGTTATAAAACATCATTTATTGAAGGTATGGCAACTATTAATAATGAATTTGTAATGATACTGAATGTGGAAGATATATTTTCTGATGAAGATATAGTTGACATGCAAGAAGTTACTGATCAAATTAAACATACAATTAGCGAATAATCCAATTCAACTTTATAATACACTATGAATAACCCAACCAATCTGAAAAAGAAAACAAAGAAAACCGAAAAACCTTTGGATTGTATATCCTGTGAAGAAATAGCCCAGCTAAAAGAAGCCTTAAAAAATGTAAACCAGAAATTAATAGAAGCAGAGCAGATAAAAAGCAATTTTATTTCAAACATCAGTAATGAATTATTGAATCCTTTTACGTCAATAATTGCATTAGCGAGAAATATCCTTGAAGTAAAAAAAGAAAACTGGAAAAAAGTAATAACCATGGTATCACTGATACATTCCGAAGCATTTAATCTTGATTTCCAGTTTAAAAATATCATTGCTGCTGCAAAGGTGGAAGCCGGCGAGACATACCCGGAAATCTCCGATGTTGAGATAATCGGATTAGTAACAGATGTTATAGAGAGCTTCAAATATGAGGCTAAGAAAAAAAATATTCAGATGAAATTTTATTTCACCGGCGAAATAAATCAGGACACCTATTATTTTAAGACTGATGCTGAAAAAGTAAGATTGATCATTTCAAATCTGTTAAGTAATGCTATTAAATTCAGTTACAATAATGGCATGGTAATTCTGGAGGCCTGTGTTAAAGACAAGTTACTTATAATTACTGTGCAGGACTTTGGTACCGGAATATCTGAGCAAAACCAGAAGATAATTTTTGACCGGTTCAGACGTTCCGATTCCGGTATAAATTCAGTTGTCAGAGGACATGGTTTAGGTTTATCAATTAACAAAGCGTTTATTGATATGTTGCAAGGCACTATAACTGTAAAAACCGCTGCAAAAAAGGGAACAACCTTTATGGTCACCCTTCCCTACTCTGAAGATATAAGTGAGGGAATTACACTTGATGGTAATGAGCTGTTGTTTAAATAGTTATTAATTTGAATACTGAAATTACAGAAAAATTAGGTAAACATTTTCTGTATCCATCTACAGTATGGGTGAGTGCAGAACCTTATGAAATAACCACAATTCTGGGTTCGTGTGTGGCAGTATGTTTGTTTGACCAGAAGTTATTCATTGGCGGAATGAATCATTATATGCTTCCTTTATGGAACGGAAGCGGACTTGCTTCACCAAAATATGGTAATATTGCTATTGAAAAATTATTGGAAAGACTGATTCTTTTTGGCTGTAAACCTGATAATATTACAGCTAAAATATTTGGTGGTGCAGAAATAATTGAAAAAAAATCAATGAACTACAATATAGGTGCTCAAAATATTGAAATTGCACTTGAAATGCTTCATGACAAAAAAATTCCGATAATTTCATCAAGCCTTGGAGGCAACCTCGGCCGTAAAATTATATTTAATACCGCTACGGGCGAAGTCAGGCAAATTTATATTATAAGATCATAACTTACAAAGAGACTACCGCTTAATAAGACTTTAATTTTTTTTGATTTTCAGTTTTTCAACCACAAGTTTTTATGTTATAAAAATATTAACTATTTTTAGATGGTTACAGTAGTTTGAAAATTCAGACAGGTATGGATGCACAACAACGTAAAGAGGTTATTTCACAATATACGATATTGGCTATTGTGGTATCATTTGTTTTTCCTTTGGCAGCAATATTTATCGATTTAATGATTCACCATTATAAATACACAGCCAAAGGTCTTTTTATGCTTCTTAAAAACAATCCGGTACATTGGGTTATTATTTTGTTTTTTATATTCTTTTCGGTTGTAATTTATTTTACGCTTCGATATTTTACAGGCATACTGGTAAAAAATCAGAAACTGGTTGATGCCGAGCAGCAAAAGACAAAAGCGATCAGTCAGTTTACCCAAAAACTTATTCATGACGATTATACTGCATCATTTAATTTATCAGATGAAAAAGATGATTTAACACTGTCATTAATTAATCTGAGAGATACTTTAAAGACCAATAAAGAAAATGAAATAAAACGAAGGAAAGAAGATGAACTCAGAAACTGGCTTGCTGAAGGAATGGCCACTTTCGGAGAAATATTGAGGAATAATATTAATGATCTGGAGCAACTTACTTTTAATACGATAAAAACCCTGACAAAGTATATAAACGCTGTTCAAGGTGGAATATATTTGCTTGAAGATTCTGATGTGAACAATAAGTACTTTGACCTTAAAGCATTTTTTGCATATGACAGGAAGAAATTTGCAGATCATCAGGTGGCATGGGGCGATGGATTGATAGGAACAGCTGCCCGTGAACAAAGAACGATATATATCACTCAGTTGCCTGAGAATTATGTAAGTGTAACATCAGGTCTGGGCCAGACAAACCCGAAGTGTCTGCTGATTGTACCTATACAGCGTGAAAATGAAATATACGGTGTTATTGAAATTGCATCACTTAACCTGATGGAGTCTCATCACATTACGATGGCAGAAAAGGTTGCAGAAAGCATAGCATCAACACTTTCAGCCATTAAAATAAATGCCCGTACAGCAAGATTGCTTGAAGAATCAAAAGCACAGGCACAGGCACTCGCAGCACAGGAAGAAGAAATGAGACAAAACCTTGAAGAGTTGCAGGCAACCCAGGAAGAAGCCACACGTCAGGCTGAACGATTTATGCTACTTGAAAACACTGTCAATCATACCTTAATAAGAGCCGAGTATAGCGTTGATGGAATATTGCTATATGCTAATACAAAATTTCTCAATAAACTTGAATATACTTCAAATTCACAGGTCGAAGGTAAGCCCATTTCGATGTTTATCAGCGAAAAGGACAGGGAATGGTTTAACAAGATATGGGATAATCTGGCCAAGGGAGGCAGGCACTTTGAAGGTTACATGAAACATATAACCCGCACCGGAAAAGATTTATGGACAATTGCCACCTATACCTGCATTAGAAGAGAAGATTCATCGGTTGATAAAATATTATTTCTGGCCATTGACACAACCGAGCAAAAAAAGCTCAGCCTTAAAATGGAAGGCTTTATTGATTCGGTTGACCGGGCAGGAATTAAACTCGAGCTTGATATAAACGGAAACATTATCGAACATAATGAATTATTCCTTAATATATTTCAATACACACCTAAAGAGGTTCAGAACCTTACCATTTTCGATCTTTTAGACCCTATTGAAATAGAAGGATTTAATAAAAAATGGGATACAATTATAAAAGGAGTTGGATTTATCGGGCAATTTAAGGCCAAGACAAAAGATAATGTCGAGAAGTGGATCAGGGGAGCATTCAGTGCTGTTTATGATATGTACAACGAGGTCGAAAGGATTATATATATTGGCCAGGATGTTACTAATGAGAAACTTATGGAGATTGAACTAAGAAATCAAACCGAAATCCTTAAAAAACAGGAAAAATTATTACGCGAGTCAGAAAAAGAATTAAACAGGAAGCTTAGAGAAGCACGACTTGAAATGCAGAATCAATACAAAGAGATTGAAAAAATTAAAATCAGAAATGAACGAACCCTTGAGGGTGCTCTCGATGCAATTATTACAACGGGCAGTGATAACAAAATTATTTTCTTTAACCATGCTGCAGAAGAATTGTGGGGATATAATAAACAGGAAATCCTTTATCAGGATGTTGGTCTGTTGTTTCCGCTCCACTTAATTGAAAGCGATGACTTTCTTTCAAGATATACGGGTCCGGGTGATCAGAAAATAATTGGCGTAAGAAAAGAGGTAAAAATACTTACCCGTAATAAGGAAGAAAAACCTGTCCTTATTTTATTATCGCGCGCACAGGTTGAAAATGAAATAACCTATACAGCTTTTATTCAAAATATTGAAATTGAATTATTCTGAAAAAGATAACTTATGTTTATTGGTAAAAAAAACAAAGATCTCAATCAGTTACAAAAGCATATTAAAGAGCTTGAAAAAGAAATTGTTGAATTAAAAAACAGACATGAAGAAAGCGAGCATAATTTATTTCTTGTTGAAAAATTATTAGAAATCAGCAAATTAGGGTACTGGATTATACCAGCCGATAAACAGATTGTAAAACTTTCAGAAAGCGCAAAAACCATTCTTGGTATAAAAGAAAAAAACGCAATCAGTTATAAAGAATTTCTCGAATGTTTTCATCAGGAAGATTTTTCTCTAATTGAGAAAGCATTTGATAATGCAATATTAAATAATCAGACAACAACTCTGGATTTACGTGTTCCATATATAGAAAATGAGGTAAAAACAATTAAAGTATATTCATGTGAGGTAAAAAGAATAAAAAAAGATGAAAAAGAATATTTAATCGGTTTAATTATTGACAATACCGCTCATGAAAAAATAAAAAAAGATCTTTCAAAAGCCATCGAAAAAGTTGATGATTCAGAAAGAATCAGAAATATATTGCTGACCAATGTTACCAATGAAATCAGAACTCCCATGAATGCCATTATTGGCTTCTCAGAGTTACTTAACATTGGCAACCTCGACTATGAGAAACGTAAAGAATATGTGAATACAATAAAGAAACAAGGCACGCATATCCTGAAATTTATTGATGACATTGCCGAGTTGATCAAGCTCGAAACCGGTGAGTTAAAAATTAACAAAACAAGATGCAATCTGAATTTATTAATGAAGGAAATAGAAATTCATGCCACCCACCAAAAAAAATCATTAAACAAAGACTTACTTGAAATAAGGCTTCATCTTCCGGAAAAACATGATTTGATTATTCAAACCGATCCGGGAAGGTTGCAACAGGTGATTTTAAACCTGATTAACAATTCAATTAAATTCACCGAAAAAGGTTACATTGAATTTGGTTTTAAAATGCCTGTTGACAATAAAATTGAATTTTATGTTAAAGACACAGGTATTGGTCTTTCAAAAGAACAACAGAAGAATATTTTTAACCGGTTTGCTGACGAAGAATCTGCTACACGAAAATACGAAGGTTCCGGACTGGGACTGACACTTTCAAAGCACATTATTAAGTTGTTGGGAGGAAAAATCTGGGTTGATTCAGAACCTGGTAAAGGCTCTGTTTTTCAATTTACAATACCATATGAAAAAATTTCGTATGAAAACCATGATTACAGCAGCATAGAGGAAGAACCTCTACCGGTCTATAAATGGAAAGATAAAGTAATAATCATTGTTGAAGATGATGAAGTAAATTATAAATTTCTTGAAGCAATCTTACAAGATACTGATACACAATTAATTCATGCAAATAATGGAGCTCAGGCGGTTGAACTATGCAAATCAATTAATAAGATTGATCTGATTTTAATGGATATTAAAATGCCTGAGATGGATGGGATTGAAGCCACCAGACAAATCAGACAATTTAATACCCGGATTCCTATAATTGCTCACACTGCCTTTTCATTACAGTTTGACCTGAAAAAATGCATTAATGCAGGATGTAATGACTGGATTGTAAAGCCAATTGATATAAGAGAATTTCTTGAAAAGCTGAATTACTACCTAAAAGAATAAATAATTAATTAGATTTTAACCAATTAATAATCTTCTCAGAGTAAGGGCTTTCTTTAGGCCATGCTACATCAACCAATTGACCGTTTTCATCAACGAGGAATTTTTGAAAATTCCACTTTACCTCAGCATCCATAACACCATTAAGTGCTTTTGTTGTTAACCATTGATATAAAGGGTGCTGATCTTTTCCCTTAACAGAAATTTTTGCCATCATTGGAAAAGTGACTCCATAATTTAGTTGGCAGAAATTTTTAATTTCTTCATTAGTTCCCGGTTCCTGGCTTAAAAAATTATTAGCCGGAAATCCAATGATAACAAACTTTTCTCCGCCATATTCCTTATACAGTTTTTCCAATTCAGCATACTGGGGAGTGAAACCACATTTGGAAGCTGTATTCACTACAAGAACCTTTTTCCCTTTCAGTGAAGACAATTGAAAATCTTCATTATCAATAGTTTTAACTGTAAAATCATAAAAACTTTTTCCTGACTGGCCAAACGATGTAATTGCACTCATGATAATCATGATATTAATGATAAATACTCTTTTCATGCTTTTAGTTTTTATTTTAAAACAAGCATTTTGACAAATTGTTCATTTTAACCCGGATTGATCAATAGATGCTGCACTATTGATTATTCCATGTACGATGAATCTGTTAATTCATCATACCTTGGATTAATGTCAGCAGTTTTCATATTTTCTTTATTTTTTTCATTATTGGTTTGGTATTTAAAATAACGGAAAGAGAAAATGCAACAATAAAAAATATAAGTGTAAGTACATCAACTATTTTAGCGTTGATATTTGTATTAAATAAGCTATCAATTAAATACTTAATGTATGAGTCAGGCAGATTATTATTACCCAGTTTTTCCAAAATTTTAAAGTGCCATGCCGTTAAAGGGCAATAACCAAATCCGTAAAATATACCAAGGATTGACCATGAACCAGCGGTGAGAGTGAGGGTAATCAGGTTTGC
>CAZBCB010000137.1:0-7516 GCA_964489905.1 uncultured Bacteroidales bacterium | reverse complement strand
AAACTAAAATGTTCAATTTTCTTTCATTTTTATTTCTATTATGTTTTTTCGGATGTAATAGAGTGGAACAAAAAAAATCGTATGTCCCCTTTGCTACTCTTAACCCTCCTGATAGTATTACACCTGAAATGACTGTATATAGCAACGGTTGGGAACCAACACCCGTAATTCCTCCAAGAAATTGGACAAAAGAGGAACATAAAGAGCTAGAAAAAAAACTGGAATGGTTTCATAATGCGAAATATGGTTTGTTTTTTCATTTTTTGGCACCAGAAGAAGGAATGAATATTGAGCGTTGGAATGCGATGGTTGATTCTGTTAATGTAGAGAAGTTTGCTGATCAGGTGAAAGAAACAGGTGCTGGTTATGTTATACTAACTATTGGTCAAGATCAACTTTATTCTTGTGCACCAAATCCCGTTTTGGAAAAATTGTGGGAACTGAAACCAGGATCTTTTATATCAAAACGTGATTTGCCATCAGATCTCTATAATGCTTTGAATAAAAGAGGGATTAAAATGATGTTGTATTTATCAATGAACAACCAATATAAATTACCACGTCCGGCAACTTTTGTTAAGGAAACAGATCGTTTTGAGAACTGGCTGAAAGTAATTGAATACTATAGCAAATATTATGGCGATAGATGTGCTGGCTGGTGGATTGATGCGCTTGATGAAGATTGGACTATAAATTATAGGTTTAGAGTTCATGAATCATTGAAGTCTGGAAATCAGAATGCTATTACAGCCAGTGCTTCTTATGGATTGTCAGAATATACGCACGGGCATTGTGAAGCAAGTTGGGATTTGCAACAGAGGGTTAGAAAACCTTATTTCGGAAGATGGGAGCCAAGGTATGGTATTCAGTGGCATGTTTTACAGTATCTGGGAAGAGATTGGGCAAAGACAGATACAGCGCATTCTACAATATCGATTGTGAAGTATGCAGTTGATATTGTCAGAGGAGGAGGAGTAATTACATTTGATATAGGAACTGAAGTTTATGTGAATAATAAACATGTTAATACTCTGCTTGAAATTCCTTCAGGACAGATGGTTCAGTTAATGGCTGTAAAAAATGCTGTTCAAAATATAAAACCATCTGATGGATCTGGTGCAGAAAATTAATTCATTATAATTCACATTAAGGGAAATCCTGTGAATAAATAAAATGTCAAAAGAATAATTGACTGAAAGATGAATATTTCTAATTGAAGATAGTCAAATAAACATATTTCATATTTAAATGTACGAATGTAATAATACAACTAAGTTGATCACACGACGTAATTTTGTTCATAATACAATGACTGGCTTAGGTGCAATAACTCTTTCTTCAATCTTTGAATTGAAACAAAGATTTGATAAGCCGCCAAAAGTGATATGTATTGGAGCCCATCCCGATGATCCAGAAACAGGATGTGGAGGGACGTTGATTAAGTTCTCGAGGCAAGGAAGCGAAGTTAAAATTGTTTATCTGACTAAAGGTGAGGCAGGTATTGAAGGTAAGAGTTATGATGAGGCTGCTTCAATTCGAATGGAGGAAGCCAGAAAGGCTTGTAAAATTATAGGGGCTGATCCTCTCTTTTTAGGGCAGGTAGATGGCAATACTATTGTCGATAATAGGTGGGTTAATAAAATTCAGCAATTAATAGAGGTTGAAAAACCTGATATTTTATTTACGCACTGGCCAATCGATACCCACAAGGACCATATGGTTGCAAGCACTTTAATGCTGAAAGCATATTATCAGATAGGAGCAATCTTTCCTCTTTTCTTTTATGAGGTATGTACCGGACGTCAAACTCAAAATTTTCATCCAACCGATTATGTTGACATTACGGATGTTAGGCAACAAAAGATAAATGCAGTTTTTTGCCATGCCAGCCAGGGTTTTACAAATATGGAAATATACCAGACGGAACATGGCTTAATGGAAGAATTTCGTGGATTATCAATAAGGGTAAAAGCAGCTGAAGCATTTGTGAGATTAAATAATAGTGCAATAATCATAAAATGAAATTTAAATGAGTTCATATTTTGAAAGCTCTAATAATCTTTCGTTAAAGAAAGCTTTTTTTTTGATTATTAGTTATTTATTTCATTTATCAATAATTGCACAACCTTATAAAGATGCATCATTACCAGTCGAAGAAAGGGTTAAGGATTTAATGGGTAGGATGAACCTGGAAGAGAAAATAGCGCAATTATGCATGAATAATATCACTGGATGTCTCTCCGGGATTTATAGCTATGGCGTTTGTGAAAGTCCAATAATTAAAATTAAGGATCTTGCCAAGCAATCACTGGAAATAAAAAAACATGCGCGCGAACAAACCCGATTGGGAATTCCTGTCATTCAATCTGGAGAGTGTTTACACGGAGTGTTAGCTTATGGTGCGACAATTTTTCCACAGGCGATTGCATTAGGTAGTACATGGAACCCCGAATTGATTAGAGAAATGGCGGAAATGATAGCAGTTGAAGCTTCAGCTGTAGGTATAGATCAGGCACTGTCTCCTGTTTTTGATCTTGCACGTGATCCTCGATTTGGACGTATGGAAGAATGTTATAGTGAAGACCCGTATCTTGCTGGTGAAATTGGGTGTGCTTTTGTTAATGGGATGCAGGGATACAGCGGAAACACAAAAATAAAGTTAGAGTTCAGCAAGGTAATGTGCACTGCAAAACATTTTGCCGGATATAGTGTGCCGATAGGAGGTATCAATATGGCACCTGCATCAATAGGCGAGCGAGAGATGAGGTCATTATACTTATTGCCTTTTAAAATGGCAGTAAAAAAAGGGAATATATATGCTATAATGCCTTCATACAATGAAGTTGATGGAATACCAGCTCACGCAAATAAATTTCTGCTTAAGAAAGTATTGCGGGATGAATGGAATTTTACCGGGTATGTTTTCTCTGATTATAGTGGCGTTGGTATGCTAAATTATTTTCATAAAACGGCCTGCAGTTTTGAGGATGCAGCGTTAAGGGCATTGGTTGCAGGTGTAGACCTTGATGCTCCAAGATCTGACTCATATAAATTTTTGGTTTCACTTGTGAAGGAAAATAAAGTAGATACAACATTGATTAACCTGGCTTGTAAACGTATATTGACTGCAAAGTTTAAAGCAGGGCTATTTGAAAAACCTTATCCTAACCCGGAAACAATTGAGAAAAATGTCCATATTCAGGAGCATGTAGATATGGCTAGAAAAGTCGCAGAAGAGTCAGTTATTCTTCTGAAAAATGAAAAAAACCTTTTGCCCCTGGATTTTAATAAAATAAAATCTCTTGCAGTTATTGGACCTAATGCTGATCAAGTTCAGTATGGTGATTATTCGTGCACGAGAGATAACAGTACCGGTGTATCTGTGTTAGAGGGTATACGTGATCTGGCTGGAAGCAAACTAAAAATTAAATATGCAAAAGGTTGCAGTATTTCGGGTTTAAGCAAAGATGGTTTCATGGAAGCCGTCAAGGCAGCTGAAAGCAGTGATGTTGTTATTCTTGTGTTGGGTGAAACTAGTGTAATTTTTTCGGACTTGGGCTGGGGGAAAGGGCTTGGCAATAATGAAATTGAAGATCCTTTTACCTGTGGCGAAAATTATGATCTTTCCGACATCAATCCGGTAGGTGTACAGCGCGATTTGGCTAAAGCCATATATGCAACAGGTAAGCCAATCGTACTAATATTGATACATGGTCGTTCATGGAGTATTTCGTGGGAAAAAGAAAATATACAAGCAATTCTTGAAGCATGGTATCCGGGCGAGCAAGGAGGTACAGCTATTGCAGAAATACTTTTTGGGAAGGTAAATCCGTCGGGTCGGTTGCCTGTTACTATTCCTCAATCTGTAGGACATATCCCGGTTTTTTATAATTACAAACCTTCAGGGAAAGGAGATAATTATTTGCCTGGTACTCCTGAAAAACCTGGAAGGAACTATGTGTTTTCTTCGCCTGAACCTCTGTTTCCTTTTGGTTTTGGATTAAGTTATACCGATTTTGAATATTTAAAAATGGAGGTTTCACATGAGACTTTTAGTGTAAAAGACACAGTAAGAATCTTTGTCGAGGTTAAGAATACTGGTAAAACAGAAGGGAAAGAAGTCGTTCAACTATATGTTCGTGATAAAATTAGCTCTGTGACAACTCCCTTAATGTCGTTAAAAAGGTTTCAGAAAATCCATCTGAAACCAGGAGAATCAAGGATGGTTATGTTTTCAATTCTCCCTGAGGATTTGGCTTTGTGGAATGAAAATATGTTATTTGTTACAGAGCCAGGTGAATTTGAACTAATGATTGCCAGGTCAGCTACTGATGTAAAATTTAGCAAGATTATTAAGTATGTAAATTAATAATTAATTCAGCTTTTATATAGAGATAACATATGAACAGTTATTTTTCAGTAATAAAGATAGATTTTAGAAATTACTTGTCAAATCATAATATTACATATGATTCTCTTACAGATAATGATTATGACGGCTTGCCTGTCGGTAATGGAATTATGGGAGGAATTGTTCAAACTAAGCCATATGGTATTAAATTGCTGGTTAACCGGGCTGATGTATTAGGATGCAACTCATATACCGATGTGTCGCCTGACGAGGTTCCTCATCCATTACATCATTCAAATTGTTGTGGTTGGATGGAAATTGATTTTGGAATAAATGCATTTCCATTGAATACATACCAGGGTTTGGAATACTATAATGGTCTTTGTACAATAAAAGGTGGAGGAATTGAAATTCAGTTTATTGCCTGTAATGGTAGTGATAACATTGTTTTTCATATTAAAGATAATCGAGATATTAATGAAAAACAATTTGTAAAACTCCGTTTACGGATGATGAGATCCCCTGTTATGCGAAGCGGTCCCCGACCACTTGAAGTAATTTCGGAAATAAAGGAGCATAAGGGTAACATTTGTTTATTACAGACATACACGGAGCCAGGAATTAAGGGAATTCCAAATAGTAAACATTATTGTGCATCTGCTTTGATGCTTTCAGTAAAAGGAGATCAATTTTTAGACAGAATTATTGAAATCACAGATGAAAGAACAATAGAATTTAAATTAAATGGAGGTACTGAATACGATGTCTGTTTATCTTCTGCTGCATCCATGGACGAAGATCAAGACTTAATTACATTGGTTTCCGAGTCTCAGGAAAAAGTTTCCAAAGAGTCGTTTAATTCTTTATTGGATTTTCAGGAAAGGTGGTGGTCTGATTTCTGGACAAGATCTTTTGTATGTCTTCGAAGTGAAAATGGTAAAGCAGAATATTTGGAAAGAGGTTGGGTCGGGTGGCTTTATTCAATGGCTTGTTGTTCAAGGAGTTGGTTTGTTCCCCACTGGAATGTTCTGTTATGGAGAGTTAAAGGCGATTGGGAAATGAGTTGGAGTGGTCCACGAATGTGGGGTTGGAATTTACGGTCGCATTACGAAGGTATTTTAGCTTCAAATCATTCAGAATTAATGATGCCTTTCATAAATAGTTATTGGAAAGGTATAGAGAATGGAAGGTGGCATGCTCAGCATATTCGCGGCTCAAAAGGTACATATTTGTCTGAAACTCAATTCTGGAACGGAGTACGGACTTATCAGAATGTAGATGAAAAAATACTGTCAGAGCTACGTGATTATTTACTAAGCCGCAAAAAATGGGATGAATTGACAGAGGAGTTAAAAAGCTTTATTCGTGGTTTTCAAGGGTATGATGAAACATTACGAAGTTACCAATTTTACAAGAATAACAGAAAGATAATACCATATCTCTATCACAGTCACTGTTTTTCAACTGGTGCAAATGTGGCATGGCATTTTTTCCTTACATGGGAGTATACACGAGATCATTCTTTTCTTAAAGAAAAAGCATATCCCCTTATAAGGGATATGGCGGAATTTTACAGGAATTATCCTGATGTAAAAAAGGAGAGCGATGGTAAATATCATATTCACAATGTTCATTCTCATGAACCTCTTTGGGGTGCACAGGATACAATGGAGGAACTTTGTGCAATGAAAGCTATGTTGGTTTTAGCTTATTCCTTGGCAAAATATCTTAATACAGATACGGAATTACAGCCATTATGGAAAGAAATGGCTGAAAATCTGGCTTCTGTGCCAACCACAAAACATCCTGATGCAATTGTTCCAAATGGTAACCGGGATCCTGAGCGCTGGGTGCAGGGTTTAAAACCATTTGCTAGTATGGGGGGCATCGAGAGTGCAACACCATCGCGTCAATGGGTTCATTATGATCTGGCTACGCTTGAAACAAACGATCCTGACCTTAAAAGACTGGCTCTGGCGACACTTGATGCAGAACCCTGGTTCCAGGATTTAAACAGCGGTAAAGCCACCTTCTGTCTTTCCGAAATACCAATAATAGCTGCAATGATGGGACTTCGCGAGAAAATAAGAGATTGGTTACCCATGCAATTAAGTGGTATTGGATGGAGAGACGTTATAAGACTGCAGAAAAATAACATTATGTCAGTCATGAGTTCATCTGAATGGCATGGAGAAATAACGATGGAAGGACTTGGTCGTTCAGCTCATAACACTCAGCTGGCGTTGCTTCAATCAGTCGCTGCAGGACCAGGTTTGGATCCTGTAATCAGGGTTTTCCCAGCTTGGCCAACGGAATGGGATGCTTGCTTCAAACTTGCTGCCCGTAGAGGTTTTGTAGTATCTTCTGCTTTAAAAAATAAAAATATCCTTTTTGTTGAGATTTACTCAAACTTAGGCGAAAGATGCAGAATTCGAAATCCGTGGGCTAAGAAGAAAGTCGTACTTTTTAAAAATGATTCACAAAAAGGATGGATTAAGCATACATTTTCAATTACCACTTTGGGGATTATTGAATTCAATACTTTACCTGGTACCCATTTTATTCTCTTACCTGAAGGAATATTACCAGAAAAAATACAGAATGATTTTAAAGAAGATTTTTTACGCGTGAGTGATTATAAAGAATGGGTACCTGAATAAATATTTCTGCAGAGGGAAATAGGAACTTTAGAGAAACTTTTAAATAAAACAATAATGAATCAATATAGCAATTTAAAGAACAATAAATATAAATGTCAACAAACTATTTTATAGGTTGATTCATTTTGTTCAATTTCATATATAAATAATAAATAATTTGTGTTTCATTATGAAAACCAATTTATTATCCAGAAGAGATGTATTAAAAAAAATCGGAATAATATCCGCCGCTGCACCAATGATAAGTTTTATTATTAATGAAACGTTATCCCCTTCTCTGATTTGTGATATACACGATCTTAATGACAAAACTTGTCCGATTTCTGATAACCAATACCATGGAAAGAAGAATAATAAAGGCTGGATTTCGATTTATTGTTCAAATATAAGCTGAGTTCTTATAATAAAAAAATTATGAGATCATTAAAAATAATGTTCCTATCGTTAGGATTTTTTTGTTTGCTTTTCGGTTGTTCTTTAAAAAAAAATAATTATTTAGATAAAC
>CAZBCB010000136.1:0-7541 GCA_964489905.1 uncultured Bacteroidales bacterium | reverse complement strand
CCATTGTTAATCCGGCAATAGATTGTGCTATCTGGCTTCCTGATTCAAATGCATCAGGCATATTCATTTTACGACTTAATGCACCTCCTTCAGCAAGTACACGATAGCAGTTGTACTGCCGGCATGCTTCACCAATTGCCTTATAGAGCCTGCTAATGCTATCCAGTGTAATTACATAATCAGGTTCATGCTGAACATGAATATAACTTCCCCGAAATATTATTTCAAATTCCCTATATTTATTCTCCATAGGTGTAAAACTTTCAACTTAATTAAAATTAGTTGAAGTCATTTTAATACCAATGGAAACAAAATTGGTATTTACATACTCAGTAATATATTAAATTTACAAAATACTATGCTGAATACCAAACAAATGCAATAATTTTTTAATAATTTTTAAAAATTAATTCTATACTGCATCATGGGGAAAAAACCAAGCTGATAAGTGGTTTTAACATTATTATCCTTACGACTATAACTTTCAAGTAGGATGTTTTTATGGTTGGTAAAATTTTCAATGAAAAATATATATTCCTCAGTTACATGTTTTCCGTTGTGCCTGAATCCAAATTTTATATCAGCTTTGAAAAAATCGGGATATTGTTTTTCATAAGCATGATTGAAGTCATATTCAGTATAACCCGTTTCTAAAGATCGCTGATAATTAACCGGAATATATCTTTTCCCTCCTGCATAGCATATTTTAAGGTCAATGCTCAATACAGAATTCTTCTTTATGGTAAATTCTTTTCCTGCAAGCGCATTAATCACAAAATTGCCATTAAAAGCAGTATTTCTCTCAATTCCGTCGCTGCCTTTGTATTTTGAATCAAACACGGAGGATGTAATCAGGAAATAGTATCCTTTTTCGAGAAATCTTTCAAAGGTCAGTTCAAACCCATAATTACGGCCGGTGCCTTTGTTAACTAAGCTGTCCTGTGCATCGACCCCCCATCCTGCCCCAGAATTTAGCAGGCTGAAATATGTTGGGCGCTGCTCAACAGGCACATTATAAATGTATTGGTAATATATTTCTGACTTTAACCTCAGGTGTTCATTAATATTCCAATCATGTCCGAGAACCCACTGTTGCGATTTTATATACCCAAGGTTCTTGTTAGTTTCAACATATTGCCCGTCAGGTAAATATGAACCAAGGTAATAGGTTGATAGCGCGTGTGTTCTGGCATGTACACCATAGCCAAAATTAATACGGCAATTTTGCATATAGAGCCATGAAATACCCAGCCTGGGTTCAACAGATGGTTTAGCAGTTTTTGTATAATACAGAACATGCATACCCGGAACAATAATAAGCTGATTGCTGATTTTATACTTCAGTTCGCCGAAAGCTCTTAATAAATAACCGCCTGATCCTAGTGGTTTTTCCGCATAAAGATATTTAATCATGCGAGCCGAATCATAATCAAAGTAATAAGAGCTCATATCATAACCCATCTGATCAACAGTCACACCGGCTTTAGATGAAAGGCCTGCATTATATTTTGTACCTGTAATTGCCGTAATGGTTATTCTGTATTCTGAGATATCATGTTCGAATACGCGTGTCAAATTTCTGTTTTCATCAAGTGTATCTATATCAGTCCCTCCGTTCTGATATAGTCCTGAAATTATAAACTTAACATAGGAATTTGAAGAAATATTCCTCAGATATGAAATTCCTGAGGCTCCCAGTTTTGAACGGTTATATAAATCCTGGCCTTCATTGGTATATAAGTTTACATCTTTTATTTTACTATCAAGCATAGCAATACTGCTTATCCCTCCGATTCCGAAAAAGGTAACAAGTCCTTTGTTAACCGGAAAATTAAGCTTATAAGACAGGTCCTGATAATGAGGAATACCCGCAGTGCCAAAGTTTACACCAATCTTATCAAAAAAGTCCATGGTTGAAAACCGGTAATTAAAAAGATATGAGCTTCTATGCTTTTTGTTAAAAGGGCCTTCTGAACCAAGTTCCAAACCGTTAAATCCGACCTGAAACATATGTTCATATTTTTCATTATTGCCGTTTCGCATTTTCAGATCGAATACACCCGATAAAGCATTACCGTATTCAGCAGGGAAAGCACCTGTAAAAAAGTCAGAATTCCGCAAAACGTTATTGTTAAGCATGCCAACAGGTCCGCCGGTTGTTCCGTTTTCAGCAAAATGATTGGGATTAGGAACGTCAATATCTTCGAGCTTCCATAGCAGTCCGGCAGGTGAATTACCCCTGATTACAATATCGTTACGCGAATCGTTTGCAAAAGAAACACCCGCATAGTTGGCAGCCATACGTGCAACATCACCACGGCTTCCGGCATATTTCTCTGTCTCTTCAACCGTAAAAGAGCGTGCACTTATAACAGCCATATCGTTGATTGTCTTTGCCTTATGCTGAGAAGCTTTAATAGTCACCTCGCTTACTTGTTGGACTTCCTCTTCAAGTTCAATCTGAATGATAAGCTCCTTACCTGATGTAAGGTAAAGATTGCTGAGTACCAGATGCTGATAACCTATGTAGCTTACATCAAGGCTTACGCGTCCGGGAATTATTTTATCTATCTTAAACCAGCCTTCACTGTCAGTAACTGAACCGATTACCGGTGAAGTACCAATAACAATAACGTTAGCCCCTGTCAGAGGCTGTTGGGTTATTTTGTCAATCACTCTTCCGCGAATAGTTTGTGTTACTGGTTGTCCGAAAACTGTTACAAATGATAAAAGAATAAGGCAAACTAAAAATAAATAAAGATTTTTCATAAATAATTAGGGTTGTTCTTCATATATGCATTTAATGACAAACTTTATTTGATAATGTTGCTTAATATTTTAAAATTTGTATGCAAAAGTTTAAATGAAAAATTTAAATAATTGATTATTAATTGATTTAAGATGTATAATAAGGAAAATATTGTCTATTTGAATGGTTCATACATTCCGAAAAGAGAAGCATGCATATCTGCTGACGATCGTGGATTTTATTTTGCCGATGGAATTTATGAAGTCATTAAATATTACAAAGGAAAATCTTTTTGTTTTAACGACCATATAATAAGGTTGAAAAGAAGTCTTAATGAAGTTAAGATAAATATTGACAATATTGAAATAATAGAAGAAATAGCCAACAAACTGATCATTATCAACAAACTGGAGAATGAATATGCAGGTATTTATATTCAGATCACAAGAGGCGTTCATCCTCGTATGCATGCTTTTCCTGAAAAATCTGTTAGGCCTACCCTTTATATTAATGCCTATCCTTTCCGTTCATTTGACAACAACTTAAAAAATGGTATAAAAGTGATAATGCGGAATGATATAAGATGGCACCGATGTGATATTAAATCTATCGGTTTGTTGCCAAATGTATTGATGTTTCAGGAAGCGATTGAGAATGATGCACAGGAATGTTTTTTTGTGCGCGATAAATATTTTACTGAGTCAACCCATTCTAATATTTTTGCTGTCAGGGAAGGTGTTGTTTATACTCATCCTGATTCGAATCTTATTTTACCGGGAATAACAAAAAAAATAGTACTTCAGATTTGTCATGAATCAGGCATTACTGTAAATGAAAGCGCTATTTGTGCAGAAGAATACAAATATTATGATGAATTTTTCATTACCGGAACGGGAAATGAAGTGATGCCCGTAATACAGATTGAAGATACCATTATTGGCAGTGGCAAACCCGGTAGGGTAACCCGGCATATTCAGAATGAGTTTTTTACAAGGACATACGGGCAATTGGCTGATGAATGGAATTTCAGAAACTGGCTAAAAGATTAGACAGCAGATTTTTGGTCAGTTAGTTTCAATGAAATTAAATTTCACATCAAGTATAGATTCATAATATTCACCGCGTTCCATTATATCATCGTCACCTTCTTCATAATACCAGTTAATGGTAATTTTATGACCATGTTTACCAATATCTACCAATGCTCTGAGAATATGAAGCAAAGCTTTTGAAGAACCACTGTTAAAATATTCAAGCTCAATATCTATTACTGTAGATTCAGGTGGGCTTTGACAATAATAATATATCCACTCAAACAGGTCATCATAAAATTTACTGGCATCTTCAGGAATGGACCTTCCACTAATACGTAACCTTCCATCTTTATGAAAAGATACTTCTGGTGTTTTCTTGGTACTTTCTATTAGCAGATTATCCATATATTTTTTCATGCGATAATCAGAGTCAGGAATAGACTATACGCCCGAATCAGAAAAAAGTTACTTCTGGCTCTGAATTTTATAACAATAATAACAAATTTATTTCAATTAATTAATTAACATAAAGGATGAAGTTATTAAAACTTTCCCAATAAATACATTAAAATAGCTGTTGCATGTATAAAATGTAACGTTTGTAATATACTTTTAATAAATTTCGTATTAACGACAATAATTTTCAAAAAATTATCAAAATAATCTACATAAACCCAAGTACGATGAATTTATAAATTCATCGCACTTCGGATAAATGCAAATTTCGGATTTCTGCTTATACAATTTCAAAGCTGATCAAATCGTGCAACAGGGGTAATGGTTTGGTCAGCCAGTTTACCGCTCAGGTATTTGTAATAACCGGTCAAAGCTATCATAGCCGCGTTGTCAGTAGTATATTGTATTGCAGGAATATAGATATTCCAGTTGTTAGTTTTGCCATGTTGTATCAATGCTTCCCTCAATCATGAATTAGCTGATACACCACCTGCCATTGCAATCTCTCTGATATTGGTTTCTGCAACAGCAAGGATTATTTTGGAAATCAGGATATCGATAATCGCATGCTGCAGTGAAGCACAAAGGTCATTGAGATTCTGAGTAATAAAATCAGGGTTACCTTTCAGCTGATCTCTCAGGAAATACAGGAATGAAGTTTTCAGACCACTAAAACTGAAATCAAGACCGCTTATTTTTGGTTTCCCAAATTTGAATGCTTTTGGATTTCCATTACGGGCATAAACATCAATTAAAGGCCCACCGGGATATCCGAGCCCGAGTATTTTGGCACATTTGTCAAAAGCTTCACCGGCAGCATCATCAATAGTTTGGCCAATAATTTCCATATCAAGATGACTCCTCATTATAACCAGCTGAGTATGGCCCCCCGACACCAGCAAACATAAGAAAGGAAATGGCGGACAAACTTTCTCTTCATCTTTCCGTTTTAAAAACAAGGCCATTATGTGTGCCTGCAAGTGATTGACATCGATTAGCGGTATATTTAATGCCAGCGATAACCCCTTTGAAAATGATGAACCCACAAGTAAAGCTCCGATTAAGCCTGGACCTCTTGTAAATGCTACGGCATTCAAATCATTAAGTGTTTTTCCGGCTTCATTTAAAGCCCTGTCAACCACAGGTACAATGTTTTGCTGATGGGCACGCGATGCCAGTTCGGGTACTACTCCTCCGTATTGCTTATGCACATTCTGATTAGCTATAATATTTGAAAGTACAAAACCATCTTCAACAACCGAGGCAGCTGTTTCATCACATGAAGATTCTATGCCAAGTATGGTAATGCTCATAAATATATTCTGGTATATTTAAATGAATAAACTAAATTTGTCCTTAATACGTTCAATACCTGTAAAAGCTGTAAAGTTATCAAAAAGTTAATTAAAATAGGGATAATAATCATTTTACTGTTTTTTACCATATTGGTAACAGGATATGTATTGCTGCAACATAAAGGAATTCAGAATAAGCTCGTAAATGTTATAACCTCAGTAGTGTCGGATAAACTTCATACCAGATTCGCAATAAAAGAAGTGGATATTGCTTTTCCTTATCGTCTTAAGTTTACCAATGTTTACCTTGAAGACCTGTACGGCGACACTTTACTTTATGCAAAAAGTCTTACAGCCGGTGTCAACTGGTTAAATCCTTTTAACAAGGTTATCAGGCTGAATGCTATCAATCTTAATGAGGGATATTTTCACCTATATTTTGATTCCACAAACACCATTAATCTGCAATTTATACTTAATCTGTTAAAGTCAGGAGGAGATAGTAGTAAAACAGGCTGGATGACTCAGTTTAATAATATCAAACTGAAGAAAAGCCGGTTTATTTTAGAGCTGTATCCATTCAAGGAAAAAGAATATGGTATTAATTTCACCAGCATGAGGTTGTCAGATATTAATGCTAATCTCAGTCATTTTGTTCCGTCTAAAGATTCAACTTCGTTTAAAATCAGGTCTCTTTCTTTTAAGGAAGAAAGCGGATTTGTTACTGATAAGTTAAAGGCTGATTTTAGTCTGAGTAAACATTTTTTAAAACTGCACAACATCACTATTGAAACACCATCATCCGGTATTTCATGTAAAAAGGTGGAATTGTTATTTAAAAACTGGCAGGATTTTAAAGAAGGGGGGTTTTATGAAAATGTTACGCTCATTACCGATATAAATAATTCACATTTATACCTTGCTGACCTGGGATATTTTGCACCGGTATTTAAAAACATGGATCAACGAATCTATATTGCAGGAAAAACAAAAGGAACAGTAAATAATCTTAAGGTAAAAGATATTGATATTCGTTTTGGTAAAAATTCCCTTATTCAGGGAAACCTTGGTATTACAGGACTACCTGTTTTCAAGGAGTCCTTTATTATTGCTGATTTCAAACAATTCAGGACAACTATCGAAGATATTTCAGCAATTCGCCTGCCTCAAAATAAAAGTATTTCACTAAACGAAAGGCTTAATCAACTGGGGACAATTACATACAAAGGTAACTTCACAGGTTTTTTGAATGATTTTGTCGCCTATGGTACTTTCAGAACCAGCCTGGGTATTATTACTTCCGACCTGCTGATAAAACCGGATACTGCTGATTATTTGAGCTTTAACGGAAAGGTTACTGCTCAGAATTTTAATTTAGGAACGCTGATTAACAAGCAGGAAAATGTTGGCCAGATTACAATGGTTGTTAATGCAAAAGGTAATTATTCACCCCATAATCTGATACTGGATTTAAAAGGACTAATCAGTTCAATTTCAATCAACAATTATCAGTATCAAAATATTGAGATTACAGGTTTGTTAAATAACAAAGCTTTTAACGGGTCTGTTTATGTCAATGATAAAAACGTAAACCTTGATTTTACCGGTAAGGTTGATTTGTCTAACGAAACCCCTTCCTACAATTTTACAGCCAATGTTACACAGGCTAACCTTCAGGCGCTGAACCTATACAAATCAGGCCCTCCCTATAATATATCATTTTTTATTCAGGCTGATGCAACGGGTAATTCATTTAAAAACCTGAACGGTGAAGTGAAGCTATTAAATTCACTTTTTGTAAAGAATGACCAGCAATTGCAAATATATGATATTACACTTACAGCGGAAAACCGACCCGAAAAGCAGTCCTTGATGCTTCGTTCAGACTTTGTGGATGCCGATTTAACAGGCAATTATGATATCAGCAAGGCAAAAGAGACTTTTAAAAAATTGCTTCTGATTTACCTGCCTTCACTTGTAGATACGGGGTTCAGATATGACGGAAGA
>CAZBCB010000135.1:0-7547 GCA_964489905.1 uncultured Bacteroidales bacterium | reverse complement strand
TTACCAGCGTTCTCTGTCAGGCACTTTTCCGGTTGACTCTGCCATCATTGATGGCAAAGGGAAATTTAAATTAAAGGGTTTTACCGGCCAGCCTAATTTTTATATACTGTTCATCAACAAGGCACAATATATTAACCTTCTCATACATCCCGGCGATAAAATAAAAGTATTGACCAAAGCTGATAATTTTAACCGTGATTATTTTATTGAAGGATCAAAGGATTCAAGGCTTATCCTGAAGCTTGTTACCCAGCAGGCCATGACGCTTGACCGTATTACTGAACTCAGCATTGAATATGAAGATAATCTTAACAATCCTGACTTCCCTTCTATAAAAGCAAGGATTGACAGTACTTATGAAAAAATTGTAAGCCAGCATAAGAAGTTTTCAATTGATTTTATTCGTGAGAATAAAGGTTCTCTTGTTTCGTTAATGGCATTATATCAGCAACTTGGACGGAAAGAACCCGTATTTGATGCCAAAAAGGATTTTCGTTATTTTGAACTGGTTGATTCAGCTTTATTTGTTAAGTATCCCAACTCCGAAGCTGTTATTGACCTCAACCGGAAAGTCACCGAAATTCGAGAAAGCCTTAAGGTAGAGGCCGGAAAACCTGCTCCTGCACTTACTTTGCCCGATATAAACGGTAAACCGGTTTCGCTTTCATCACTCAGAGGGAAAATTGTGTTGTTAAGCTTCTGGGCTTTTTGGTCAGATGCAAGCTTGCAGGAAACAAAATATTTGCAGGATATTTATAGGAAATTTCAATCAAAAGGCTTTGAAATATATCAGGTATCACTTGACAAAACACGGGATTCATGGTTTCAGGCAATTGATAGCCTGAAACCTGCATGGATACAGGTGAGTGACCTGGCATACTGGGATTCGCAGGCGGTTAAGGCATACCGTATTGAACAACTACCGGCAAATTTTCTGATTGATCGTAAAGGTATTATTATAGGGAAAAATTTAATGCATGAAGAGCTTGAAGAAAAACTAAATTCCATTTTTCAATGAGTGTAAAACAAATAATTATAATTGCGATCGCTTTTCTGGTAATTAGCTGTGACAGACAGTCTTCAGCAATCAGAGGAAAGATAACAGGGAGTAAAGGAAAAATTTTATATTTTGAACAGGTTGATGTGACAAAAGTAAAAACACTTGATTCAGTTAAACTCAATCAGGGAGGCAGGTTTCATTTTTCGACAAAGGTCAGAATTCCTGATTTTTATCAGTTAAGGCTTGACAAACAAATTATCAGCCTGCTTGTTAAAAAGGGCGAAAATATTAAGATAAATGCCAACGGACAGGATATGTTGAATTCGCTTAAAATAAGCGGTTCATTTGAATCAGAAAATCTATGCAAATTGAATCGTTATCTGGCTGAAACACGAAATCTGCTTGATTCGGTTTCTGTTTTATACAATAATGCAGTTGAAGATTCCACCAGACAACGACTACATGATGAGTATATACGGATTCTGGAAGCTCATAGGAAATATTCAATTACCTACTTGCTGACTTATTCCAATTCACTTACAAGCATTTATGCTCTTTATCAGCAAATATTCCCCGATTTTTATGTGTTTTATAAAACTACCGACCTGCAATTTTTCAAAATATTAAGTGATTCACTCTGGAAATATTATCCGAAATCGAAACATGAAATAGCATTGCGCAACAATACGAATACAATGCTTAATAATTATCATGCACAGGCTTTGCTCCGGAAAGCAGATATTGTCGAAACCTCACTACCCAAGGTTGAACTGACTGATATTAATGGTAAAGTCAGAAAATTGTCTTCGCTTAAAGGGAAATACGTTTTATTAAGTTTCTGGGCTTCATGGGATGAAGCAAGCATTGAGCAAAACCTGCGGTTGAAAGAGGTTTATAAAAAGTTTCGAAACCATAATTTTGAAATTTTGCAGGTATCATTTGATACTTCGCCTGAGGCATGGAAAAGAGCAGTGAGGTTTGATGAGCTTCCATGGATAAGTGTCATTGACACAACCTTTCCTAATTCACATATTGCAATAAATTATAATGTACGGCAGCTTCCTGCAAATTATCTGATTGACAAAGACAATATGACGATAATTGATAAAAATCTGGAACCGGATCAATTGTATGATAAGTTGCTTACACTTATAAAATAAATGGCCGAATATTTAAACGAAAAAAATAAAATCTATTTTATATCCGATCTTCATCTGGGTCTTTATCCTCTTGAAAAGAGCCTTGAGCGTGAGAAGATTGCTGTACAGTGGCTCGACAGCATAAAACATCAGGCGGCAGAATTATATCTGTTGGGTGATATTTTTGATTTCTGGCATGAATATCGCAAGGTTGTTCCGCGCGGATTCACCCGTTTTTTAGGAAAGCTTGCAGAAATGTCAGATGCAGGGACACTGATTCACTTTTACACCGGTAATCACGATGTGTGGGTTTATGATTATCTGCCTACTGAAATTGGCTTAAAAGTATACAGGGAAAATACTATCAGGGAAATTGATGGTTTCAGGTTCTTTATAGGCCATGGAGATGGTGTGGGAAGCGGAGATGTTGGTTATAAAATACTGAAAGCAGTTTTTACCAATCGCATTCTGCAGTGGCTTTTTGCCCGCATTCATCCCAATGCATCGGTTGCTTTCGGACATCGCTGGTCAAGATCAAGTCGTTATGCAAAAGGTTTGATAGCAGAACCTTATCGTGGGGATGAAAGAGAATGGCAGGTAGCCTTTGCATGTGAAACCATTAAAAACGAACCGTTTGATTTTTTTATTTTTGGGCACAGGCACCTTCCTTTTGATATTACCATTGGAGAAAATACTCGAGTAATAAACCTGGGTGACTGGATAACGAATTTCACTTATGCCGTATGGCATGACGGAACCCTTGAACTCCGTTCCATTTTTCCTGCGAATGAGAAAAATATAGTACGCAGAAAAATTAGATAAACCTCTTTATGACATTGAATGGTTTTGTCATTAATAACAAACCGGAATAAAAAAAGCTGTTCCTTGATGAAACAGCTTTTTTATCTATTTATTAATAAGATAATTACATCATAATCAGGTTCATTGTGAGGGTAACACCAACCATAACTATTGAAACCATGGTCATAAGTTTGATAAGAATGTTGAGTGAAGGGCCTGAAGTATCTTTAAAAGGATCACCAACGGTGTCTCCAACTACTGCTGCTTTATGAGGATCTGAACGTTTTCCGCCCAGGTTACCTTCTTCAATAAATTTCTTGGCATTATCCCAGGCTCCTCCTGAATTAGCCATGAAAATAGCAAGAATAAACCCTGTTGAAAGGCTGCCGACCAGAAGGCCCATAACACCTGCTACTCCGAATATTGCACCAATTGCAATAGGGATTAAAATTGCCAGAAATGCAGGCAGCATCATTTCATGCTGTGCGCCTCTTGTTGAAATAGCAACGCATCGTGCGTAGTCGGGTTCAGCTTTGCCTTCAAGGATGCCGACTATTTCGCGGAACTGGCGGCGTACCTCCTCAACCATACTTTTTGCAGCACGGCCAACGGCATTCATTGTCAGTCCGCAGAAAAGGAATGCTGTCATGGAACCGATGAAAACTCCAACAATCAGTCGAGGATTCATGATGTTAACATCAAAAAGCTTCAGAATATCCATCATGTTGCCATCTCTAAGAGTCTGGGTGAAAGGATGGTCGGGGTGGAAGTGAATCATACCCTGACGTGCTTCTTCAAGGAATGAAGCGAGCAGAGCAAGGGCAGTAAGGGCAGCTGAACCTATGGCAAATCCCTTGCCGGTTGCAGCAGTTGTATTACCAAGAGCATCAAGGGCATCAGTACGTTTTCTGACTTCGGGGCCAAGGTGGCTCATTTCGGCATTACCTCCGGCATTGTCAGCAATAGGGCCATAAGCATCGGTTGCAAGTGTTATTCCAAGTGTTGAGAGCATACCAACGGCAGAAATAGCAATACCATATAAACCCATGTTGAAATTTGCAAAACTCCAGGATGAAGCAAAACCATAAGCAAGAATAATTGCTGTACCAATTATTATAACAGGAAATGATACCGAAATCATACCTGTGCCTATACCGGAGATAATAACCGTTGCCGGGCCTGTTTGTGATGCATGGGCAATACGCTGGGTAGGTCTGTATGAAGAAGATGTAAAATATTCAGTCATCTGACCAATGCCAATACCGGCTAACAAGCCTGCAACCATCGAAGCCCAAACACCGTTATAATTAAACATAGTGCCTTTAAAAAGGTACCACAGCACAATCCATGAAAAAATGGCAATAAGCACTGCACTCGAGTTAACACCAAATCCGAGTGAACGCAACAGTTGCTTCTGGGTTGCACCTTCTTTGGTACGGACAAGGAAAATACCTATTACAGAAAGAATTATACCAACAGCAGCAATCAGCATAGGTGCAATTACAGCTTTGAATGCCAGATCGGCTCCCTGCGCAATGAAAGCAGCAGCGCCTAAAGCTGCAGTTGAAAGAATTGAACCACAATAAGATTCGTATAAGTCAGCACCCATTCCGGCAACGTCACCGACATTATCACCGACATTATCGGCAATAGTAGCCGGATTGCGCGGATCATCCTCGGGAATGCCTGCTTCAACTTTGCCAACAAGGTCAGCACCCACATCAGCAGCCTTTGTATAAATACCACCACCGACACGGGCAAACAAAGCCTGAGTTGAAGCACCCATACCGAAGGTTAAAGTGGTAGTTGTAATAATAAGAAGATTGTTGGGATCAACATCAGGCGGATATATCTGATTGAGAATAAAAAACCAGATGGATATATCAAGAAGTGCTAATCCGACAACTACAAGGCCCATAACTGCTCCCGAACGAAAAGCAACTTTTAAACCATCGTTCAATGATTTTGAAGCGGCATACGCAGCTCGGGATGAGGCATAAGTGGCTGTTTTCATACCAAAAAAACCGGCAAGTCCCGAAAAGAAACCCCCTGTAATAAACGCAAAGGGAACAAACGGATTCTGGATGTGCAGGCCATAAGCCAGAAAAGCAAAAATACCTGATAATACAACAAATACAATTGTAACAACTTTGTATTGCTGCTTTAAATAGGCCATGGCACCTTGCCTTACATAAAGGGCAATCTTTTTCATCAAATCTGATCCCTCTTCATGTTTCATCATATTTTTGAAAAAATACCACGCAAAAACCAGTGCTATCACCGAACACACTGGAATAATCCAAAACAAGTTGTTAAGCATACATAATTCTTTTTAAGTTAATAAATATTAATTAACAATCTGTAAATCAATTAATTTAACATAAATACAAAAATTGAAGCGGTAAAGATAATAATTTTCTAATACCATGGATAGAATAATGCTTCTATTTTTTAGGGGGGTTTACGAAGGACATTGTCATAAAGAGTAAATTTAATCTTATTAGCCATGAAAAGAAATATAGCTTTATTTAGTTTGCTCCTGATAATTGCTGAAATATTATCAGCAGGTGAAAAAACATTAGAAATTAATGCTGTAATCAAGGAAGTTGTTGTTTATCCCGGAAATGCTCATATTACCAGTTATGCTGATGTTGTAGTTGAAAAAGGCACAACAATGCTTGTTTTAAATAATATGTCGCCTTTTATTGACAATCAAAGTATTCAGGTTAAGGCACCTGATGATGTTAAAATTTTATCAGTAAACCATAAGCTGGATTATTTAAGCACTAGTGATAATGCTGGTCAGGTGAATCAGCTTGTAAGTATGATGAATGAGTTGCAAAAGTTAAAGGAAAATGAAGAAACTGCTATAGAAATACTCAGGGAAAAACTCGATTTTCTCAGAGATAATCGTAATATTACAGGGAATGGTCAGGCAATTACCACTGAGCATCTGAAATCGCTTACCGATTTTTATGCAAATACTGTTGAAAAGACACAAATTGAAATTCTTGAAAGAAAAAGAAAAGTTAAAGGTTATGAAAACGAACTGACTAAGTATAAAAATCAGCTTAATGCCCTTAATTATATTGAAGAGAAAAAGAACGGGCAGATTACCATAAAAGTTGCTTCATCTGTTGCAAAAAACATAAGATTAATAATTTCATATCTGGTTTCAAATGCAGGTTGGAGGCCTTCTTATGACCTCAGGGTTGATCGTGTGGATAAACCATTGCAGTTGGTATATAAAGCCACAGTATTTCAAAATACCGGTTCAGACTGGAATAATATTAAACTAAGGTTTTCAAATGCTGATCCTGGCAAATCAGGTTCTGCTCCTGTGCTTGTTCCATGGCACCTTACTTATGGTAGTTATTTAAAGAGTTCAAATAGCAGTATGCCAACACCTTACGGTTCTTATCAGACACGCAATGTTAAAGGAGTGGTCAAAGATGAAAACAATGTGCCGTTGCCTGGTGTAAGCGTTTTGGTAAAAGGTACATCCATAGGCACCGTCACAGATATTAATGGTATGTTTTCAATTGATGTTCCTGTAAATTCAGGTTCTCTGCTTTTTAATTATATTGGTTATATCGCGGAAGAGCGTTATCCGTCTTATTCATTTATGAATTTGACACTTGTTCCGGATGTTAACCAGCTTGAGGAAGTGAAAGTAATAGGGTATGGAACTCAGGTGAAGAGAAGTATTACTGGTGCAGTAGCTCCAATTGATAAAACTGAAAAAAATATTACAGAAAAAACGGATAAAGTCAGAGGCATAAGTTCTAAAGGTGTAATTTATGGCTCACTGGGTGAAGAAAGTACTGCAATTATGCAATTGCCTGATATAAAAACAATTGTTGAATTTGAAATTTCTGAGCCGTTTACCATTCCATCAGGTGGCAATGAATTATCAGTTGAGATGAAAACACTTGAAATCCCTGCCTTATTTGAATATTATGCCATACCTAAGCTCGATCCCGGTGTTTTTCTGATAGCACGTATTTCAGGTTGGGAAAAATACAGCCTGCTTGGTGGCGAAACAAATCTATATTTTGAAAATACCTATATTGGCAAATCTTATCTTGATGTTGACAAACTAACTGATACGCTGTGTGTTTCATTGGGCAGAGATAAAAATATTATAGTCAAACGTGAGAAGCAAAAAGATTTTACGGAGAAACAAGTGCTCGGAAACAACAAAATTGAAACACGCAGTATTGAAATTAGCCTTCGCAATAATAAAAATCAACCTGTCCATATTAATTTATACGATCAGATACCTGTTTCTGTTATGGAAAATATTGAAGTCAGACGCAAGGAAATTTCAGGCGCTGTTTTAAATGAGGAAACCGGTGAACTAAAATGGAAATTAGATCTGGCAAGTGATGAAACTAAAAAATTTCAACTAATATATGAAGTAAAATATCCAAAAAACCAGACAGTTATTTTAGAATAAGTACCAACCATAAAAATTAACCCAAATGCGATGAATTTGTAAATTCATCCAGGCTTATAAAAACAGAAAAGGCAATGCAGGTTGAATAAAACCTGTTTACAAGAAAATTATTTTTAGAGGAAATTAAAATAATTGAAAGTTAAGTAAA
>CAZBCB010000134.1:0-7579 GCA_964489905.1 uncultured Bacteroidales bacterium | reverse complement strand
GAAAATTATTGATGAAAAAGACTTTACAAAGATGAAAAAATTTCTGAATGAACTCAGGGATAATATTAAGTGAAAGAGTTTCTACAGACAGTTCTCTCCTAAGGAACTATTAACCAAGATTCATCAATTGATTTTTTCAATTGACGAATTGGGATTAATGTATTCTGGTGTTTTTTGCTTTTTGCTGTAATATTATTTTTCATCACCGGTCGATTCATTTACAATAAATTCAGCAGATGCAGCAACCGGCTCTCCATTGTCGTCATAACCCTGTATATTGATAACATACGTGCCCGTAATATCAGAAGTGTAAAAAGTAATGCCAACCTGGTTTTTATCTGAAGATAAGGTTAAATGCGGATTCCAGAAAAGTGTGGTGCGCATATCATCCTGCTTTACTTTTGTGGTTGAATAATCCGGAGAATTAAAATCTTTTTTCTGTTCAATTATTTCAATCCCTGACAAACCGGGGAGTAAATTGACCTTGGCCAGCCCTCTGAAAGTTGTTATTTCAATTACAGCCGGATGAGCTACCGTTGTGTATCTTCTTATATCCGCCTGGTTGGTTGATATATTAATATATACAATTTCAGGAGGAATAAGATTATTTACTGCAATTATATTTGTTCCGTATGGAATTCCGTCTATTACTATTAATGATCCGATCTGCGTGCCATAGGCAGAATATACCCCCTTAAAAAATATTTGGGCATTTATGATTTCAAATTTTTTTATGTTATTGATAATATCCAGTACACTCGGGTAATTGAGGTATTCCTGCCGCTGATATACTTTTTGTACTTCACGTTCGGTGGTTTTTTTAGGCTTTTGTGTATAACGAAAAGCTTCCGTCAAATCAGGATTTTGATATTTATACATGTCCATGATTTTTTGTTTCAACATTTCTTCTTCTCCGGACATTTGAAATGACTTTTTTATTTTATCCGAAAAACTACGATCAATATCTGGCCATAATACTATTTTGCCTGTTGCGTCAAATGCATTAATATTCAAGTAGTTGAAATCAATAACATCAGCGCCGAACAAGATATTAAAAATGCCCGATTCGTCACTTTGTGTTTCGTATGAATTAAGGTTAGATATGTTTGTTACTTTAACCTTGGCATAGCCTGCAGGAATTTTTCTTTTATCGAGAACAACACCGGTGAGACCATCACGATTAAAATACGTTTCAACTTCTTTCTCTTTAATATTGTATATTTTGCTCCATGAAACGGGGGGTGAATCTTTACCTGTTGCAACAAGTATCAATTTATCGGATTTTATTGAATAGTTAACTGATGCAGGTATACGATTGTCAAACCTCATGTAATTTATTATATTATCAGAGGGACTATTGTCTGTAAGATGTTTTGATGATACTGACAGCGAAAAGTTTATGTTACCATGTACCAAGGCTGTATCGGCCAAAGTAATCAATGCGGTAACTTTTTCGCGTTTTCCGTAATGGGTTTTATTTGTAGTGACCTTTAGCTGATTTGTGGTGTTATTAAAGCAGGTAAGATGGTCAAATACTATTTCATTAAGCTGATTGAATACCGATACCTGCAATAATCCGGCTCTTTCAGAAGGCAACGGAATTTCTATCATTGTGTTATTCTTAATATCGGCTTCTTTATACCAATATGCCTTATGTCCTGATAAAGCGATCCATGTTGTATGCATATCTGCGTCATCTGACATGACCTTCACCCGATATATTATATGTTTATCTTTCATGCCTTCATATTGAATATTAATACCATTTTCACATACATCGGGAAGAATATAAATGCTATCACTTGCCGGAACAATTAACCTTGCTTTATATTTCATGTCGGTAGGTGTGAAAGTAATTGTCCCGCATCCATTGGCATCAGTGCGAAAAATAAGGACAGCCTTACCGGCCTGGTTAATAATTTCACCTTTACAGCAAACCGGCATACCAAATTTGTTAAGGGTTCTTATATAGAGTTGATTTTCAGTATCTTTTAGTAAGCATCGGTTGGGTGTAACAAACTTTATTTCTGTATTTTCACCTGACGAAGCCGGTAAAGGGAAAATATAACGTTCAATTCCCTCATTACAGTTGATGAAAAGTTTTATAAAGCATGCATTACCGATTTTATTATAGGGAATGGCTTCTTTGATGAAAGCTGATCCCCGCATATTGGTAACAAGATTTCCCTGTTTAATTCTTTTATCAGTTGTCTGAATGGTATAGGTAACAGAAGCATTGCTTATTGGAACCCCTGTATGCTGCATTATGCCAACAATGGCTTCAAATGAATCAGCCGAACAATATTGTGAGTTGATTATTTTGAATTCTGCCATTATTTTTCGTTTGGTGTTTTTAGTGATAACAATTTCTTTGTTAAAAACATTATTAACTGTTCCATTTTTCATCCAGCTTGTATAGGCTATTAAATAGTATTTTCCTGCGGTAGTAAAGTGGGGTAGGCTGATATTCCCCGAAATCATTCCATTATTAACCGGATATCTCCGGTAAATGAGTTCTTCACCTTGCTGGTCTAAAAACTTAATATATAAATCATTACTGTAAAATTGTGCTTTTTCATTGTTATCTGATAAAATGTATGCTTTAAACCATATAGTTTCTCCGGATTTGTAAATATTCTTATCCGTATGGAGAAAAACCTTTTCCATAGGATAATATTTATTGTACCATTCAAGAACATCAACCGGATTATCATGTTTTTTAACCATGTCAGAATTCATGAATGATGAAAAAAGTATGACAGAGATGGCATAAATTCTGCTTGTCCTGCCATAATAATTCACAGCTTTTAATTTGTTAAATAGTTTATTCATCATTTTTATTTAAATTGGGAATAGTATCAATTATTTTACTGGTAGCATAATTCTGATCGAACTGGATTTTATCTTTTTTCCAGAGTCTCAGAACAGTTTTTTCAATAGGCTCTTCGGGGATAATAAAATTTTCATCACCCCAGAAAGCATCATCGGTTTCCTTGATTTGTTCAACCAAAATATCACGTGGACGTGCTATCTCGTTGAACTTGAAGCGGGCTGTAACAGAACTATCCATTCCCGTTATTACAAATTCAGAAATGGATTCGTACTCATAATTAATTTTATCCTGTAGTTTATCTTTTTTATGCTTTACCTTAATATTCACATCACTTCTTGCATGACTCAGGTTCCAGCGGTCGTTGATTTGCCTGTAATAAACCTCATAACTGGCACTTACTGGTTTCACCTTCAGTTTTCTTGGACATTTCTTCACATATATACCTGTTGCATAGTCAATTCCTTCCTGGCTAAGTTCAAAGGTTGCGCCTATTATAGCAAGACTTTCCACATCTATATACAGTTTACCTTTATAACAGGGATATCTTACCCCTTTTCGCTGGTCAAATGAAATCACATAGGTTGGCTTGTCCTGATGATAAATGATTTTTTCTATGGCATAATCATATAGATGAAAATAATCTTTATCGAGAAAAGTAATACCGTTTTTTACAATATCAAGCTGAAGATTATTATATAATCCGCCCTGTACAATGAAGTCAATATTTTCCTTTCCTTCAGTATTGTTACTTTTCCTTCCTTTATATAATTTCACCTGGTCAGGCCTCAGAGAGGTATATGACTCTTTAAATATTTTTATAATGGCTTCTGATGACGACAAATTGTTGTTATTGAGTTTTATCGATTCCCTGAAGAATGCAGTAAGCACTGCAGGGTCCTGTTCGTAATTTTTAGGGATATTTTCCAGCGCTTTCGTGATAATATATATAGGGTCATATGGCCTGACAAGAATTTCATTAATCTGGACCTGCTCGGCAGATAAGCGTATTACTATCTGAGAGGTATCTAACTCGTGAACGGGTATCCGGAATAATCTGTAACCTATGTATGAAACTCCAAGCGTATCGGTATTATCAGTATTGATAAGTTTCAGGGAAAAATTGCCTGAGGCATTGGAAATCGTCCCGATGCTTTTATTAATAATAAATACGTTGGCATAAGGCAATGGTTTTTTAGTCTTTCGGTCAATGACCAATCCATTTATTTGTTTGACTGCCGGTCTTGTTTTTACAGGCGTGACAGATTTGTGAACAAAAAGCAGAATTTTATTATTCCGTTCAATAAAACTGATGCTGTCTTTATAAAAAATTTCATTTAAATGCTCTCTTATTGGTCTTTTTAATTTTGATATACTAACGATATGGTAAACCGGGACTTTGGAGGTGTATGCAAATTCAATTTTACAATCATTGCTGATTTCATCTAAGTAATTCTCAATTGAATTGGTGTAGGCCGATAATTTAACTTCTTTATCAAGAATAGATTTTTGCGCAATGATATTATGTTGCGGCAGATAAATAAAAATCAATAATATGATTATATTGAAACAGCATGATTTCATAATTTGAAAATTACAAAAATCATTACTGTTTCACAACAATAATATTGTCTGATTCCTGAACTGAAAGCGAGGTAATAATACGAATCTCTTCCAGAATCTCTTGCAGTGGCTGATTGGTAAACTGTGCAGTAATACTATCATTGATATTTACATCTATGGACAACTGCTTATGAAAATGGTGGGCAATATCCTGTAATGCAGATTTTATAGGGGTTTTATGAAATATCAACTGGCCGGTTTTCCATGAAATATGGTTCAGATTAATTTCATGTTGTTTCTGAAGGGTATTATCACGGAAAATATAACCTGATTCCTGCTGGGCAATAATTGTCTCCACTTTAGGATTCTCGGATGACTGCAAACTAACACTTCCGGAAATAACCATAACTCTTATGAAAGATGTATCTTCAAGTATTGAAAAACGTGTCCCTGTAACTACTACTATCGAATTTCCGGTGAATACACGGAAGGGCAGGGCAGGCTGGTGCCGGACTTCAAAGAATGCCTCTCCTTTTAATTTAATATCACGGGAATTGATGTTGAAATTCTTGCTTAAACTGAAGGAAGAATGAGAATTAAGAGTTATTACCGAGCCGTCAGGTAAAGAGTATGTCCCGATGTTTTCGTGCGTTTTATAAGTGATATATTGTGAGGTAATTTTTTCACCTGTCTTAAATATCTTGGTTAAACCGAAAGTCAGACCAACTGCCAGAATAACAACGGCAGCAATTCTGACGATGTAATAATATAAAGATATTTTTTTATGCCTTGTTTGCAGTGTTTTTGCAATTTTATGCTTGATTAATAGCCAGTCTGATTCAGTATCAATGGTTTCAAACACTTTTAAATTTCCAGCATTTTCCCAGATTTTCTGAATTTTTGCAAATTCTGCTTTGTTCGAAGAATCTTCATCAAGCCATTGCTGAAGTTTTTCCTTCTCGTCCTTGCCTGTTGACTGGTTAAAAAATTTTGTTATGAAATTGAAATCCATCATGAAAAATTCCTGAACTAAATATATGACATTCTAAAATTAAAATGCACTTATTTTCTTACAATATTTGTTTTGTGTCGTTATACTTAAATAAAAGCAAATCAAATAATTATAATAAAATAGCCGAAACATAATCATTTAGTTTTTTTCTGAGAATTCTTAAAGCTTTGCTTATTTGCGTTTCAACCGTTCTTTTGGATAAATTCAGTTGTTGAGCAATCTGTTCATTTCTCAGCCCTTCAAAGCGGTTCATTTTAAATATTTTTTTGCATTGTTCGGGCATACTTTCAATACATTCATATATCCGGTTCTGCAATTCAACAGTAATTATCTGATCGTCACTAAAACCATCCTCAGCTATCGATGCGAGATTTTTTAAATGGCGGTTTCGCATTTCATTCTGAGAAATATAGTTTAAGCAAGCATTGTAAACCGATTTATACAGATATGATTTTAATGACGTATCAATATTTATTGAATTTCGCTTTTCAAATAGTTTTACAAAAAAGTCCTGAACAATTTCTTTTGCAGTCTCGGCATTATTAATATATTTCATGGCAAAAACAACAAGCGGCCTGTAATATTCTTTGAATATTGATTCATAAGCATCCACATCACCTGATTTCAGGTCTTCTTCGATGGAGGTTATTTTTTTTATACGCATCATTTCTGCCGCAATCGATGTGAATGAATTGTGTTTCTATTGACTAATCCTGGATTATAAATGCCGCATAAATATACATAAAAATCCCTGAATCGGTAAATAAATTTATAAGGCAGCCTGAAAATAGTATTGGAATAATTATAACTTTGCAGCACTAATTATAAAACCCATAAATAATTCAGCTTATGAAATCATATAATCTGTTATTGATTGCGTTTTTGTTTGCCCTGTTTTCCTGCAAACAACAGGGTGTGGTTGCTCCTTCAGTTGAGAAAAAGCCTTTCGGAAAACTTCCTGATGGTACTGAAACCTATGTTTATACTCTTAAAAATTCCAATGGCATTTCAGTATCAGTTACAAATTATGGTGGCCGTATAACCTCTATTATTGTGCCTGACAAAAATGGGCAACCGGGTGACATCATTTTGGGTTATGACAGTGTTGCCGGATATGTGGCTGACAATACGTTTCAGGGCAGCCTGGTAGGCCGCTATGCAAACAGGATAAATAAGGGAAGAATTGTAATTGATGGCAAGGAGTATGCTCTTTCAGTCAACAGTGGTATGCACCATTTACACGGTGGTGTGGCAGGTTTTGACAGAAAAATATGGAATGTAAGAGAAATTGTTGATTCTTCTACAGCAGCTGTTGAGCTCACTTATTCAAGTCCAGCCGGTGAGGAAGGGTATCCGGGTAATCTTAAAGTGAAGGCTGTTTATTCACTTAATGATTCTAATGAGCTGAAAATTGAATATTGGGCAGAAACTGATACGCCAACTATTGTAAATCTTACAAACCATGCATATTACAACTTGTCAGCCGGTCGTGAAAACACCATTTTGAACCACCTGCTCATGATTAAAGCTGATTCAATCACTCCCATTGACAGTACATTAATTCCAACGGGTGAACTGACAGCAGTTGAAGGTACTCCTTTTGACTTCAGAAATCCAACCAAGATTGGTTTAAGAATCAATGACCCTGATCAGCAACTTGTTTATGGCTTAGGGTATGACCACAATTTTGCTCTTAATAATCAGGGAAATCTTTCCCTTGCAGCCGAGTTGGTCGACAGTATTTCAGGCAGGGTTTTACAGATTTATACTACCAAACCGGGCATTCAGTTTTACAGCGGTAATTTTCTTAATGGCTTTTTAAAAGGTAAAAACAACATAGCCTTTACCTATCGATATGCTTTATGTCTTGAGCCGCAATATTTCCCTGATTCGCCAAACAAACCAAATTTTAAATCGCCTGTTTTAAGGCCTGGAGAAGTCTATCATCAGACTGATGTTTACAAATTTTCAGTAAGAAAATAACAGCAAGTTGATAATATTCAGATAAATATTTAAAAGCCTCAAGTGTTTAATTTCTTGAGGCTTTTTTATTTTGACAATATAAAATCAAAATTCACATTAGAGATAGCTTTTGCGATAACAAGTTGTAATCCGGTTTTTTATGAAATATTTCAGGCTATTTCAGTATTATGATGGCATTTTTTGCTTTTTAT
>CAZBCB010000133.1:0-7594 GCA_964489905.1 uncultured Bacteroidales bacterium | reverse complement strand
AGTTCATGCAGAACTATACCTGCCAAAAATGCCAATAAATACCAAAGGCCTTGCAGGCGAACCAAATTATGAAATTTGCTTAATAAAACAATTAATTTTTCACTGTTTATTTCTTTTACATATAAAATATAATATGGAATGCCAAAAACAAGGATAACAGGTATTACAAAAACCAATGCATATATGTTGGCTTTTCCGGTATTCAGTGTTAACTCTTCCCGAATTTTATAGCTTTCAGAAATCATAAGGTTCTAATTTTGTAAAATTTATTCAACAAAAATCTTTTTTCTGAAATTTACAGAGTTGTTCTTAATAGTAACAAGGTATAAGCCCTTGCCGGGTAATCTGGGTATAAACCGGCCTTCTTTTCCGCTATTTGTAATGGTTGTTTTATAAACCATGCTGCCATCTGCTATCCTGTATATTTCAATAATCAATAAGGTATTTATATTATCTGAAAAACTGTAATTTAAAAATTCACCTTGCTGAATGCTTGCAGGATAAAGATAAAATTCTGTATTAGCCTGCAAATCTGTCATCAAAGAAGTACCACCTACCATGCATGACTCAAGCACCCCGATATACTTGTCATTTACATCATAACAAAGTAATTTAATTTTCACAGTACCTTCAGGTAAAGGCGTTTCAACGTTAAGCGCGATATTTTCTGCAGCTTCGACACTAATAACTTCGGATGATCCAATTTGCTCATCAGTCTGATTAAAGAATTTTAATTGTATTGTACCCGTATTAAAAACGCCAAATTCTCCTGTTATGCTATTTTCTGAATTATTGTAACATAAGGGATTTCGTATTATTCCGGCATAATTGGCACCAAGAATATTACCATTTATATGAGCGGCACACCAATATTCGTTATAAATAACCGAATCATCAGTACCTATCTGCCACAGCGGGCTCAGAACTTCAATTTCTATGTATTGCCCTCCACTTGAATAAATTTCAAAATTTGAATTATTATCCGGATGTTCGCTTCCCGGAAAAATATCGAACAATTTTGAGTATGTCTGTTTGTCACGCTCATCAACAAAGCTTATCCAGCCTTTATTAACAAAGGAATACATCTTACCGCTCTTTCCGTATTGAAAACTGAATCGCGTTATATTTTCATTTACTTTACTGTAACTGCCATTGCTTTTACCTGAAATTTCATTAATGTTGACAGGAAAATAAACGCTGAAGTTATTGTAATCCGACTCTCCCTGGTGTGCGACTGTTGCCTGTGTGACATCCCAGATACTCCATTCCTGAGAATCAGTGTTTTTGTTGATAAGTATTTGTTCGACTCTGACCTCAGCAGAATTTCTGAATACTTTATATCTTCTGGCAAACTGCAATCCTGGTGCCTTTTGGGTTTCCACCTTGCTTCGTAAATAAATTACTACAGAATCGGCATTTGCGATTTCAGTTTCAAAGTCATAAGGACCCCATGCCAGATAAGGCGGAGGCGGCCAACTCCAGATACTCTGGGGTGCAGGCCATACTTTGTATCCCCCATACCCCGATGAACCATTCCAAGGACCGTAAGTTTGTGTCAGTGGGTCGTACATTTTCCCCAGCTGATCCTCATTAACCCACATATATTCATCGTCAGGAAACCCATAATATAAAACCCTTCCGCCAATTTCAGGGAAAATAACAAGCTGAATGTAGCCATTATCAATTACCAGGGCCTGCCATCCGTAATTATTATAATTGATGGTATCAATTGTCAGATTCTGGCTTTGAACTATCTTTAATGATAATATAAATACAGCTATACAAAATAATTGAACCCTATTCATGTTTTTTTTGTTACTTTAAAAATGTCACGAAGTTTATTAAAAATACTTTAGAATGCAGAAAAAATTAGTAACTTATTTTAAGTTTTATTGAATTAAACATTACCAGTATTTTATAAAAAATACCTGGGATTTATTAAAAAATGGTATTATGGCAGATTATAATATAATAATGCCCAAAATGGGTGAAAGTGTTCAGGAAGCAACCATCACAAAATGGCTGAAACAACCCGGAGATGTCATTGAAGAAGATGATGTGCTGCTTGAAATAGCCACAGATAAAGTTGACTCAGAAATACCATCACCGGTAGCAGGAATATTGTCAAAGGTTCTTTTTCCTGAAGGAGCCAAAGTGCCTGTAGGAGAAGTTATTGCAATTATTAATCTGGAAGGAACCCCTGCAGAATTATCAGAAGGAACTTCGGATGAAAACAAAACAGCTTCAGAAATAAGCAAGGATCAGAATGTTACTGTAAGCAAGCCGGATGAGAAAAGGGAGAAAACCACTCCTTCCGGAAGGTTCTATTCACCACTTGTTAAGAGTATGGCAAAAAAAGAAAACATTCGGGCAGAAGAGCTTGATGCCATTAAAGGTACGGGCAGAAACGGCAGGGTGAAGAAGGATGATGTTCTGTTGTATTTAAAAGAACGGGGAAAGAATATTGCTTCCGATAGGGATAAAGGAGTTGTGAAAGACACCGGTTCATATCAGGTACAGACCACATTAATGCCCGGCGATGAAATAATTGAAATGGATCGCATCCGAAAGATGATTGCTGAGCATATGGTGTTATCAAAGCAGACTTCAGCACATGTGACCAATTTTATTGAAGCAGATGTAACATCTCTTGTAATGTGGAGAGAAAAGGTAAAAGATGATTTCTTTAGGCGCGAAAAAAATAAACTTACCTTTTTGCCTGTTTTTATTGAAGCTGTTGCAAAAGCGTTAAAAGAATATCCCGGCGTAAATGCCTCGGTTGACAGGGACAAAATTATCATACGGAAAAACATAAATATAGGTTTTGCTGTTGCTTTACCTACAGGGAACTTAATAGTACCTGTGATACGTAATGCTGATCAGAAAAGTCTGGTGGGTATTACAATAGAAATGAACAGGCTGGCAGAAGAAGCGCGTTCGAACAGGTTAAAACCTGATGATATACAAGGTGGTACGTTTACCATTACCAATTTTGGCACCTTCAGGAATACTGCAGGCACTCCTATCATTAATCAACCCCAGGTTGCTATTCTGGCAACGGGTATGATTGAAAAGAAACCGGCAGTGCTTGAAACCCCTGCAGGAGATGTTATTGCCATAAGGCACAAAATGATATTATCGCTCTCTTATGATCATCGTATTATTGACGGGGCATTAGGGGGTGCATTCCTCAGGCGTATTGCCGACATACTTGAAAATCATGATATTAATCGTGAAATTTAAATTAAAAAAATTAAACAATGGATATTCCAGTAAGATACAGTATCAAAAAGACTGAGAAAGAAACGCTTGCGCACTGGTTTTATTTAATGGTTCTCGGGCGCATGCTTGATGACCGTGCGCCAAATTATCTGAAGCAAGCCATAGGTTGGTCATATCATGCTCCGTATGCAGGGCATGATGGTATTCAACTGGCTATAGGGCAAATATTTAACCGTTCAACTGATCATCTTTTCCCGTATTATCGTGATATGCTTACCTGTATATCAGCAGGACTCACATCAGAAGAAATAATATGTAACGGTATTTCAAAAGATAATGATGTAGCCAGCGGTGGCCGGCACATGTCAAATCACTTTTCAAAACCTACCTGGAATATTCATAATACTTCATCATGTACGGGCAGTCATACCCTTCATGCTGTTGGTGTAGCAAGGGCAATGAAAAGATACAATCACAAGGGAGTTGCCATTTCATCGCAGGGAGAATCATCTGTTTCTGAAGGATATGTATATGAAGCCATTAATGGTGCTTCAAATGAAAAATTACCGGTTATTTTTGTTTTTCAGGACAACGGTTATGGAATCTCAGTGCCCAAAGCCGATCAAACAGCAAACCGCAGGGTTGCCAATAATTTTAGCGGTATGAAAAACCTGCGTATTATTCATTGCAATGGTAAAGATGTTTTTGATTCGATGAATGCCATGGCTGAAGCTAAAGCATGGGTCATTGAAAATCAGATGCCGGCCATTGTTCAGGCAAATTGTGTCCGCATTCATTCGCATTCCAATTCAGACAGGCACGAACTATATCGTGATGATTATGAGCTGAATTATGTCAGTGAATATGATCCGCTGGGAAAATTCAGACGCATGTTATTGCGATACAAAAGGTTTTCTGAAGATGAGCTTGTGGAAATTGAAGAAAAAGTAAAACAGGAGGTAAAAGAATCACATAAAAAGGCCATGGCCGCACCTGATCCTGCTCCTTCCTCCATATTTAATTTTGTTTTTCCCGAATCTTATCAATCTAATAAATATCCTGAAGGGATTCATAATATTGAAGGGCCAAAGAAAAAATTAATCGAGGCTTTGAATGAAACCCTCAAAGCAGAGTTCAGGCATAATCCCGATACGTTCATCTGGGGACAGGATATTGCCAATAAAGAAAAAGGTGGAATTTTCAATGTCACAAAAGGCATGCAGCAGGAATTTGGGAAAGAAAGGGTTTTCAATGCTCCCATTGCTGAAGATTTTATTGTCGGAACGGCTAATGGCATGTCGCGGTTTAATAAAAAAATCCGTATTGTTGTTGAAGGAGCTGAATTTGCTGATTATTTCTGGCCGGCCATGGAACAATTTGTAAATTCAACTCATGAATACTGGCGGTCAAAGGGCCAGTTTGCACCAAATGTAACTATCAGGCTCGCTTCAGGTGGATATATTGGTGGAGGTTTATATCATTCTCAGACTATTGAAGGAGCCCTGACAACGTTACCGGGGGTGCGAATTGTGTATCCTTCTTTTGCTGATGATGCAGCAGGTTTATTGCGTACAAGCATGCGATCAGAAGGTTTGACATTATTTCTTGAGCCAAAAGCATTATACAATGCTCCGGTTGCGGCGACCCCTGTTCCTGATGATTTTGAAGTTCCTTTCGGGAAAGCGCGGATCCGCCGGGAAGGTAAGGATGTAACAGTCATTACGTACGGAAATACCACTCATATGTGCCTTGAAGCAGCAGAAATTGTTGCCAAAGAGAAAGGTGCCCATGCCGAAGTGATTGACCTGCGTTCATTAATACCTCTTGATAGGGAGGCTATAATTAATTCAGTAAAAAAAACAGGCAAGGCATTAATTGTGCATGAAGACAAAGTATTTGGCGGTTTTGGAGGCGAAATTGCTGCACTTATTACTGAAGAAGCTTTTGAATTTCTCGACGGACCAGTTAAACGTGTGGGATCGACATTTACACCGGTTGGCTTTAACCGGATACTTGAAAGGGCAATCCTTCCGGATACTGAAAAAATATTAGCCGCACTAAAAGAACTTATTGAATACTAATTAATATTTTTAAGCAAAATAATATGAGTAAAATTGCCATTATATATAGTTTTAATACGAATAAGACATCACTGGCAGCAAAAAAAATTGCTGAGGCCTTTGGCAGTGATAATGTGGAAATGATTAATGCTGAAGATATAACTCCTGAAAAGTTCATAGCTTATGACAAGCTTATCCTGGGAGTCCCCACATGGTTTGATGGCGAACTTCCGAATTACTGGGATGAATTCATTCCGGCGCTCGAAGATCTTGACCTGAATGGTAAAAAAATAGCTATTTTTGGCAACGGCGACCAGAAAGGATATCCTGAAAACTTTGTTGATGCAATTGGTATTATGGCCAACATACTTGAAAAATGTGGAGCCAAATTGGTTGGTTTTACATCAGTTGAAGGATACTCATTTGAAAGTTCAAAAGCCCGGCGAGGAAACCAGTTAGCCGGGCTCGCACTTGATTTTGAAAACCAGGGTAAACTAATCAATCAAAAAATTAATGCCTGGGTTGATCAGCTTAAAAAAGAATTTGAAATAAAAAATTGATGAATTTATGTTACGCTATTTGCTTTCGTCATCTATTTTATTTTTACTTGTTTTTAATCACAGAATAATTGCACAGGATAGTGTTAAAATATACAATCCATACGCTGATGCAAGGCAGGATCTGCAATTAGCCATCAAACAAGCTAATCTTGAAAACAAGCATGTACTTGTTCAGATAGGTGGTAACTGGTGTCCATGGTGCATACGTCTGCATCATTTTTTTGAAACAAGCAAAGCAGTTGATTCAATTCTGAAAGCCGATTATGTGCTGGTAAGGATTAATTACAGCAAAGAAAACAGAAATCCCGATATTATGGCAATGCTGGGATTTCCCCAGCGTTTTGGTTTTCCGGTACTTGTTGAAAAAGTAAAACAATTCTTACTTGGGTGGAACAAAACCGCGCTTGATCCATCTCACTACAACCGGTAAATTATTGTTTGTCTTTGTTATTATCTGCTTGTTCAAAATTCATTTGTTCCTGCGGAAAAGGTTCAAATATGCGGGCCATTTCAGTTACAGTCATTTCAGAGGAAAGCCATGTTTTTTCATCTTCAGGGGATAAAATAACCGGCATTCTTTTTTTAAGGTTATGTATTTCTTCCATTTTAGGATTTGCTCTGGTGGTAATAATAGTGAATGTTTTTAATACTTCCTTATTTTCCGGATTTTTCCATGTATCATATAAACCGGCGAGTGCAAAAATTGGCTGATCTTTTAAACTCATCAGATAGGGTATTTTTCTCTTTTCTGCAGTCTGCCATTCATAAAAACCGCTAACAATAACGAGGCAACGTTTAGATTGTAAAGAATTCCTAAAGGAAGGTTTTTCCGTAAGCGTCTCAGCTTTTGCATTAAAAGTCTTGCGTCTTATTTCATTTGCAGTTAATGAGTCTTTCACCCAAAACGGAATCAGTCCCCACACATACAGTCTAATTTCTTCAGCATTATCAGCGCAAATAACGGGAACCCTTGGCAAAGAAAACGCATTAATTTTGTCGCCTGCTGCAAATAATTCAGGTTGCTGCATAACAGCATTAAAACGTTTTTCAATTTGTTCCCGGGTAAGATTTATTTTAATAGTATAGCACAAAATTCATGCATAAATTAAAAAAACAGCCCAATACTAAAGATAAATTGACGTGCACGTGAATCAAAATTAAATTCACTATCGTCTACTTTTATACCATTGCCCAGTTTACTCAAATTTCCTTCATATTTAAAATCAAGTGACAGCTTTGAGACATCTAACCCAAATCCTGCCTGAAATCCGACTGTTGCCTTACTAAGTGTCAAATCATAGTCAGTAAGTTCCTTTAATTCCGATTTGTCACCAATGATTACTGATGCCACAGGTCCTGTTTCTATTTTAAAGACACTCCATCTGTATCCAAGTAAAACAGGTAGGTCAATCCGGTTTATAATATGCTCACGCAGATCTTCTTCATGTGTATTAATATTCTCGACGTAAATATCATTTCTGATATTTGTATAGACCAACTGAGGCTGAACAAACAGGTGCCATATTTTTATTTGTGATATAAAACCTGCATGATACCACATCCTTGAAGAATTTGAAAATTTTAACCTATAATCAGAACCAGTTGCAAGAAAATCATCAGCCTTCACATTTACTATATTAATACCTCCACATATTCCAAAACGTATCTGTGAAAAACCAGCAGTTGTATTTATAAACACTGCCAGTGTCACTAAAATTGAAATTTTCATCATTGTTTTCATACGCAAATATT
>CAZBCB010000132.1:0-7647 GCA_964489905.1 uncultured Bacteroidales bacterium | reverse complement strand
TTCCGAATTTACGGAATGATTAGATTTTGTTAGTCGATTCGTCAATTGATTTTTTCAATTGACGGATTGGGTTAGAACAAATCGGAAAACAGGTTGAATCAATTATAAAGGAAGGAATTTGAATTATAAGCCTCATTATAATAAACCGGATTCCTGGTATCCTATATTTAAATGACTAAGCCAATTATTGGGATTTGAAGATTTATTGAATGGCTTACAATGCTGCCAATACGCCTTTAATATAACCAATTGATTCAGCCATACCTGGAAGAGGATCATCAGCGTCTTTTTCAAACTCGAGAGCCAATACTCCTGTATACTTTAATTTAATTACTTCAGCGAGAAATTTGGGAATATTTATTATCCCACGTCCAATTTCACATGTTGAACCCTTTTCATTATTCTGGGTAACATCCTTAATATGAATATCAAAAACACGATCAAAATACTTTTTAATATCAAGCGAAGGGTCCCTGTTTATTCGTGCGGTATGACCAATGTCAATACATAGACCCATGCGTGAATCCATCCCTTTAATTTTTTCATAAGCGCTCTCCGCACTCGGATATCTTTTATCACCAGGACCATGATTATGAATAGCTAGTTTAATGTTATATTTCTGAACTTTCTCTTCTACATATGGCAGAAGCTCATGTGTTGGAACACCAATAATAATTTCCATTCCTGCTTTTAGGGCATATTCAAAAGCTCTATCAACATCTTCTTTTGTATTCATATAAATAACACCGCCACCATAAAGCTTTACTCCGGCTTCTTTGCAAATCTGAACCGCTTCGGCTATTTCATTATCTGAAGCATTAAGTTTCAGATGAAAATCTTTTAACGAGATATTATCAATATCTAATCGTTTGGTCATTTTCAAGGCATCAGTCAGAGAAAATTTTCTGAAAGAATAGGATGCAATTCCAAGTTTAAAACTGAATTTTGAATCCGCTAATTTCGGGTGAATGTTCGATACTGTTAAAGCGTTTGGGAATGTAGTGGTAACAATCCCAACTCCTGTAATTTTTAAAAACTCTCTTCTGTCAGTTTTCATGTTTTTATTCTATTGTTAATGTTGGAATAGTTGTATGGTACATAAAGTTTTTAAATATTTTTATTTATTCTCCAAAATTACTTTAACTTCTTTTGGTGCAACATATGTGGTTTCAATCTTATTCCCTTTTCCTTTTTTATGTTGAATTCTTAGAATACCATATGGAGTTGGAAAAGTACCGGTAACCCATTCCAGATCGCACAAATGTGGTATGAGCTTAATTACTTTACATCCTGGTTCGATCACATTTACACCAAGTATGTATTGGGTCAACCATGGTGTTGGCCCGGAAGCCCAGCCATGACAAAAACTGTGTCGAAAACCCCTATAACAATAATTTCCATATGAACCATGTACATCAACCTTACCTGACGGCACAACTTCATCAATCCGGGCAGCATTTTTCATCCAGTCAATATCAAAATCTTCCCAAAAAGTTGTGGCCCCCAGATCAAGCATTGCCCCCCAATACTGGCGAATATTATCTAAAGCTCCCTGATAATCTCCTGCCAGCGCTCGTGCTTTAAGCATATAGTATCCATAAAAAGTTGACATTTTATGAACGCCATCTTTTGATAAGACTTCCTGATTTGCTTTGTCGGCAGGAATCAATCCTGAGAGCGAAAGCAATGCTGCAGCTTGTTTAGAACCGGCCATTTCGGGAATATGTCTTTTCAATTTTTCAATAGATGAATTACAAAGAGTAACTGAAGCAGGTTCGTCCAGAACTTTGCACAATTCGGCCCCTGCCTGGAAGGCAAGCACCATTAATGCCTGTAATCCGGCATGAATTGCCTCCTTATTTTCACTAGTAGGCCAATCCAGAAACCGCCTTCCCTTAAGTATTTCACTTCCTGAATCATCAATATTTGAGGCTAATTCCTTTAATAATGCAGTGAGATAGTTTTTTTGTTTTTTTAAGTAATCTAGATCTCCGTGATATGTATACCAGTCACGCTGAATTAAAATCCACCACATTGAATAGGAACTGATGCCGTTCATCCAGGAAGGAAGGGGTGTTATGTCGCGCACCAGATCAAGACTTTTTGGGACAACCTCATTAAATCCAAACACGGTATTAATGGTCATCACTTCAGGATGCATATCTCCTATCCAGACCAAACGGTCGCGTTTAATTCCATCCCATAAGTACTCCTGCATATTTAGGTGGACTGTATAAGCACCTGTTAACCAAATTTGATTAAGACGTTCATCGTTGCATTGAAAAGAACCAACATATGGTATTTCACGAAAAACAAATATGGCATTGATTTCCTTAATTTCAATTTCAGTTTCAGAATCCACAATATCGAGTCGAACAAATCGGAAACCTGAATTGCCTACTTCAAGGCGACCCAGCCATGGCACCGTGATAACAAAATCGCGCATAGCATGATCGTTGGTAGATCCCTGAGATCCTGCTTCGCTCATGGCTTCCTGGACCGATTCTCCAAAACGTATCCTCAATCTTCCGGCAGGTTTCGAATTATTTTTTGTTGTTATTATCTCGAGTCCACCTTGAATTTCTTTTCCGAAATCAAGAATTATCCCCGGGAAAGCATTTATAGTACTTACAAGTTTCAGATACTTATCTGTGTGCATATCAGCTTGTCCATTACCAGGTTTAATAATTGCACTGGCATTTTGAACAAGTTTTCCCGTCGTGTCGGAAATCCAGATTATACGCGTTGGGGGTAAATATACCCTGGTTAATTCAGGCGTGCGTATGCGTGCAACTCTGGTTTCAAAAACGGGTGGGAGTTGGGAAAACAGATTGGCGAGATAAATGAATACAATAACAAATGTGGTAAAAAGTTTGTGTTTCATGGCATAAGTAACTTGTGATGAATTTTAAACACAAAAAGGTTGGCATGACTTCGAATTTTTCAAAGTTCATCAATTGTAAATACGTAGTTTCCTGCACTCAAATGAAAACATAATTTACTTTTGGCATTTTCAGCCTCAATTATTTTCTTTTCAGCTCTTCCATTTCCTTTTACCATTACTTTCTTTCCACTGAGATAAAGGGTTGCGGTGCTGTTGGCCGGAATAACAACATTATATAAGACTTTTTTCCCCGATCTCTCCCATGACGAAACAATGGTTCCATAAGGACCATCGTGACGGGCTTCAAATTGCTTTAGTCCTGAAACAAAATTTGGTTTTAGAATCACATTTTTGAAACCTGGTTGATTTTCATCAGGAAAAATACCGGCAAGTCCTTTGTAAAACCAAGCATTTATCTCACCAAACATTATATGATTCAAAGATAGATCGCGTCTGGCATTAATATCCCAATTTTCGTAAAGTGTTGTTGCTCCATTTTTAATCCACCAACCCCAGGAAGGATAGGTCTCTTGTACAGCCATTTTATATGCCAAATCAGCATATCCATTTTCGCTTAAAGCATTTAATATTGCCTTTGATCCAAGCAACCCAACATCTACATGATAGTTATCAGATATGACGCGTTCGGCCAATTTACCTGCTATTTTAGGAATTAGACTGTCAGGAACAATTCCCCACTTTAGTGCAACACTCATTTCTGTTTGTGAACCATTGCCATATATCCCCTTGGATACGTCAAGATATTTTTTATTGATGGCATTTTTAATTTTGCTTGACAGAGACTCATATTTTTCAAAATCAGTTTGGTTTCCCAATATTTTTGCTGTTTTGGCAAGAATAGTAGCATCGACAAAAAAGTAAACAGAAGATGTGAATTCCTTTGGCGTTTTCGTCCGAACTGGGACCCAGTCGCCAAGTCCCCAGTCGGTTAAGCCGGATGGACTTCTGCGATCAATGCAATCAACATATTGTTTTATATTATTATAACAACTTTCAAGTAATCTTGAATCTCCATAAAAAAGGTAAATATTCCATGGAATAATGGCAATAGAACTGGTCCAATCGGGCCCATTTGCCCAATGATAACCATAACCACCCGAAGGAATTATAGCCGGAAGGACTCCATTTGGCTGTTGTTCATTCTTATGATCATCCAGCCACTTTTCGTAAATGGTAATTCCATCGAAATTATAAAGGCCAGTTTCTATATTGATATGAGCATCACCGGTCCAACCATTTTTTTCACGTTGTGGGCAATCGGTAGGATAACCAAATAAATTTGAGAGATACGAAGCATTTGCAGCTTGCCAGATTTTATTCAATATTGGATTGGATGAACGGATGCTGCCAGCTACAGGCACATCACTGTGTACAAAATAAGCAGAAAGACTTTCTTTCGTCAACTTGATAGGTCTATCTGCACTTACTTCAACATACTGAAATCCTTTGTAATTGAAACGAGGCATAAATGTTTCCTCTCCATTGCCGCAGAGAATAAAAATATCTGTCATAAATGGTTCAGACTCATCAGTTGGTCGGTAATGTACGTCAATATTTGATTGATCAGCATGTCGGTTCTCATCGAGCCGTTCTGCATGTTTCAGGCGGATAATGGTACCTGCTGATCCGGAAGTTGTAATTTTGCAAACACCAGAAATATTTCTACCGAAGTTATAGAGAAATGTTTTTGCATCCAATTGAATCATTTCTGTTGCATCAATTTTTTCGATTGTTCGTATCGGATGCAGTAACTGGGGAACAATGTTCTGTGAAGGAGAACCCGTACACAAAGCATTTTTCCAGCTGGAATCATCGAAACCAGTCATATTCCACCCCGGTTGTTCAAGACGAGCATCATAATGTTCCCCTGTATAAATACTATTGTATATAATAGGGCTAGGCGAAGTTTTCCAATCTTGTCCGGTACATATAACAGTATCAGAGCCGTCCTCAAAAGTAATTCGAATATCCATACAAAATTTCGGTCGTGCACGCCATGGAGCTTTATCGAAATACCAAACTGCTTTTGCCTGGTGGTTATACCAACCGTTTCCTAATATGATGCCGATAACATTTTCCCCCTTTTGTAATGAATAAGTAATATCATATGCCACATAAAATGTCTTGCGATCGAATCGCGTATACATAGGATCAAGAAAGTGGTTACCGACCCTGTTTCCGTTAAGGTACATTTCATAAAGGCCTGCCACAGCAATGTAAGCACGAGCTGATATAACTTTTTTGTCTATTTCGAAAGATTTTCTAAAATATGGCGCAGGTTTCAGATTATAGTCATATGTGTCGGTAATCCAATTTCCTATCCAGTTTTCCTGTCTCATCATTCCAGTTTCAAAAAAAGCAACCTTTGAAAAGTCTGACCAGTTATCATTTTCATCCATAACTTTAACTTTCCAGAAATACTTCGTAAAAGGTTGCAGTGAAGGTCCCCGATAAATAATTGGTATCGATTTAGCAAATATTTCACCTGATTCCCATACATTTCCTTTTCCCCCTGCAACTTCTACGGAATCAGTACCGATTATAATCTGGCAAGCCTTTTGTATTGCATCCGGCCTTGCACTTATTATTTTCCATGAGAGGCGAGGATTAACAACATCTACTCCAGTAGGATTAACCAGATATTCACATTCCAATTTTTCTACGCTGATTTGTGCAGAACTTATGCTAAAGAAGGAAACTATTGCCCAAAAAATAGTAAACAACTCAATTTTTTTCATAATTTCTTCTATTTTCACTTTATAATTTCATTATTGAATTATTACAACCTATAAAATTCTTCCCATCCTTTTCTAGGTGGTCTGCCAATCAAGAGTTCATTAGCTAATTTATTATTTGTAATTTTTTTCTTTTTTATGTTAAATTGAAAACTTGTATTAAGTCGTTGAGCAATAACCCCTAGCATCATTACTTGACATAAAGGACCTGCCACGGCAAATGATGATCGACATTTTTCTTCGCCTTTACATGCAAGAATAAAATTTGCATAATGGTTCGAAGGACTTGAAGGCACTTCGGGAAGCTTTTCTTCCATTTCTTTTGCTTTCCATTCAGGAATAATTTTTAGTATTGAACCATGTGATCCCCCTTTAAAAATCAATCCTTCACCATAAATAATCTTCCCCGGCGGTAATTTTTTTAATTCATTAGTGCCTGTTGACGGAGGTGGTACATTTTTTGTCTCAACGCCATTTCCATATTCATCAGGTAAAGGAGGTAAATTGTTTACTCCGTCATACCATGTCAATTCAACAGGAGGCAAACTATCTCGTGCCGGAAACTTGAACATCAATGTTGAGGCTTGAGGAAAAATATAGGGGCTGTATCCTTCAATTTTTAATGCCTTAACTTCCTCAGGAAGTCCAAGTTTTAAAAATTCATGAGCAGTATCAAAAATATGAGCTCCCCAATCTCCCAATGCTCCATTTCCGAAGTCATACCATGACCTCCATTCACCATTCACGTAACCCTTATTATATTTATGATACTGAGCAGTACTTAACCACACATCCCAATCAAGGGTTTCAGGTATTGGTTGTTCTTCAAGATAACCTGATACTTTCATCCCATGCCAGCGTCTTGAACTATTCATGTGAGCCATAATTTTCGTAACATTTCTTATTATCCCAGCTTCGGTCCAGGTTTTAAATTGAAAATAACTTGCTTCTGAATGACCCTGATTCCCCATTTGAGTGGCAACTCCATATTTCCTCTCAGCCTTCATCATGAGCTCTATCTCATGAAAAGTATGAGCCAACGGCTTTTCCACATAAACATGTTTTCCTAATGACATGGCAAGCATAGCAATAGGGAAATGCGAAAAATCTGGTGTAGCAATTGATACAGCATCAATCATGTTGCCCATTTTATCGAACATTTTCCTGAAATCTCTAAACCTAGGTGCTTCAGGAAACATATTTATAATATCAACTGTATGGGGAGCTTCCATATCTGTATCACACAATGCTACGATGTTTACCAGGCCGGTCTGATACAGATTAAGGATCACTTCTTTACCTCTATTCCCAATTCCGCAACATGCCAGGTTTATTTTCTCGCTTGGAGGAACGGTATGATTCCCTTTGACAGAATAATTACTTCCAATAACATAGTGAGAAGGTAATATCGTAAAGCTACTTAAAGCTATCAGATTCTTGATAAACTTACGACGCTGATTTTCATTGTTTTGATTCATGTCTATGGCTCTTTTTATGAATAATTGTTTCTTATATAACACATTTTGAGAGTCAAATGATTATTAATCTGTTGAAAAATCCATGCTTATAAAAACATTTTTATTGTATTTTTCGAATAAAGTCTGTAAGTTGTCTATAATACTCCTCAAATTTAGGACAGGGGTTAAGGTTGAAAATAAACCTTAATTTTTCTGTTCTATGACATAGCAAAACCAAAGAACTATATTTCATCCTTCTCACAATTGTAGCCAGTGTTCAGCATTTTAAGTAACTAATTCTCCAACATTATATAAATCTGTTTATGAATATTTTTTTGCCATTTATTTAAATTTGTTTCAGAAGAGACTATATTTTCTTTAAAAATTAGCCAATCCAGCAAATAATATTGTTTGTAATATTTATAGATCATCTTTAGATTTGAAACAGTGAAATACCTAAAATACATATGATTTTGATTTCACATTTTGTTAGTAATTACTAACTAATAACTTCACAATTTTTAGTTAGAATCGTTAACTCTGAAAACAC
>CAZBCB010000131.1:0-7654 GCA_964489905.1 uncultured Bacteroidales bacterium | reverse complement strand
GATGAAGAAACCTGTCAGGATGTACCATTTGATTTGTCAACTTCTGCGGTACCACCATCTGCATCAAATTACAGCTCATTGTTATGGACAGCCAGCGTACCGGGCGGAAGCTTTAATGATAATACCATTTTGCATCCCATCTATACTCCTCCTTTGGGATACAACGGAACCATTATCCTTACACTCAGTGCTTACGGAAACGGCAAGTGTGCTACTCTTGTTGCCAACGACGATATGACACTTACTGTAACCGCTTCTCCTGTTGCTAATGCTGGTAGCGATGAGGAAACCTGTCAGGATACACCGTTTGATTTATCCGTCTCTGCTGTGCCGCCTTCTGCATCTAATTATAGTTCGTTGTTATGGACGGCAAGTGTACCGGGAGGAAGCTTTAATAATAATACTATTTTACAGCCTGTTTATACGCCGCCTGCCGGTTATAGTGGTACCATCACCCTTACGCTCAGAGCCAATGGTAACGGATCATGTCCGTTCATTACTGATGATATGACTTTGACCGTTACGCCAAAACCAGTTGTAAATGCAGGTAATGATACCGTAATCTGTTACGGGTCAGATATAACTTTAAACGGGTCAGTATCTAACCATTCATCCTTCTCATGGAGAAAAGGTATGGGAGACGGCTGGTTTGATAACGAATTTATACTTAATGCCACATATACCCCTGGTCCAAACGATTTGCTTTCTGGTTATGTAGTCCTTTATCTCGATGCAATGGGAACAGGTTCGTGTGGCATTGAAACAGATTCGGTAACCATTACTATTCCTCCGGAACTGATAGCCACAATAGGAGCTCCTACTCCATTCCTTATAGGACCAAATACGCAAATCAGCGTTTCAGTTAAGGTTGAAAATCACAATGCAATACACGACCTGAGTTATTACCTGCAAGCTCCCGATGGTACAAGAGTTCCGCTGAAAGTAGCAACTAACTTCCTTACATGTAATTATGGTGACGGAGCCGATATAACATTTACCAATAATCCGTTGGATGATACTCTGGATATTTGCACCGTACCATTCTTCCCGGGTGTTCCGTTAACCGGCACTTACAGGGCAACAGGTGACTTCAGTGCCATTTACGGCAAAGATCCGGCTAACGGTGCGTGGTCGCTGGTAATAACTGACTGCAATTATAATGTTTTCAGTCCGACTGACGGCGAAATGACTTATGCAAGTATCTCATTCACTGATACTTCATACTTAGGATATCTTGAAACAGTAATGTATGAATCAGGGCCAATTAATCAGCCAATTTATCAGTCGGATGTATATTCATGCGCAGAAACAAGGTATATCTCGCCTATAGGATTAAAAACCAAATGTTATGGCAGTTGCGATGCTGTTGGTCTTGTTACTGTTGTTGGAGGTACACCTCCGTATGTCGACTACATCTGGAGTCCAATGCCTGATGGCGGCAACGGAACCGACTCGGTATTACTCTGCGAGGGTACTTATACTTTAACTGTGGTTGATGCAATGGGTTGTGTTGCACATACCAGTGTAAATGTTACTTCACCTTTACCCATAACCTATAAATCGTTTAATTCCACAGATTCATTGAATTGTTATGGAGATGCCAATGGTGAAATCAGAGTAAAAGCTGTTGGTGGTACCGGTAAACTAAGATATTATCTCCTTCCGGGCAATATCCCGTCATCGGTTGCTGATTCAGGTGTTTTCACTAACCTGCCTGCAGGAACATATACCGTTCACATTGAAGATGTACATAATTGCTTTAAAGATACTACCATAACCATTTACGAACCGGCTCCTCTGAGCATTCAAAGTATTATTGTTGACAGCCTGCTATGTAGCGGTGATTCCGATGGTATTATCAGGGTCACAGCTCAGGGTGGCAAAGCTCCGTATAAATACTGGATTACTCCCGGAACTGAAGTAAACAATGACGGTGTATTTGAAAATCTCAGCCAGGGGAACTATGTCATACGGATTACTGATGCAAGCACGTGTGGCGATACGCTTGTGACCGACACCATCAGGATGAATGCACCTTCACCTTTATTCATTGACTCAGTAACTGTTGAACCTGTTGTATGTAACGGAGGCAGTGGGTCAATAACAATCCACGTTTCAGGAGGCACTATGCCCTATGAAGGTTCAATTGATGGTGGCAGCAACTTTACCTCATCACTTTCATTCGATAATCTCGCTGCAGGTATATACACACCTGCTGTACGCGATAATAATGGCTGTATTACCGTTTATCCTGTACCGGTTAATATCATTAATCCTCCGCCAATTGTAATTGATAGTATGTCAATTACCGATGTAACCGGATGCTTTGGCGATGCCAACGGAAGTATATTCGTTACGGCTTCAGGCGGATGGGGTAATATTCAATATTCGCTCGACGGAGTACAATATCAGACAGAAAGCCTCTTCAGCAACATTACAGGTGGCTCAAAGACCCTTTATATAAGAGATTCATTAGGGTGTATTCTTACAATTGACACCATTATGGTGAATCAGCCACCTCAACTGGTTGTGGCAGTGATTAAAACGGATGTATTCAGTTCAACCATGGGTACTATAAGACTAATTGCATCAGGTGGTACTCCTCCTTATGTATATTCTATTGATAATGGCGTAACAACCCAGGATTCAGGCTATTTTACCAACCTGGCCCCCGGTTTGTACGATATCTTTGTTCAGGACACCAATGGCTGTACATTCACTGATACGGTCAGAATCATCATCAACGAACTCAATATGATGATTACCAAAGAAGATATATCGTGTTTTGGTGAACAGGATGGTTCCTTCTTAATAAGTGCATTAAACGGTGTTCCTCCTTATGTGCTGATCCTTGGTCCTGACACATTCCCGCCAAGTAATGAAGGCACTTATGCATTCAGGTCAATGCCTGCAGGAACGTATCCGTTCAAAATAGAAGATTCAGAGGGCAGATTTTATATTGATACCATAAATATTATTGAGCCTGAGGATATTAATATTATAGAAAACATTGGAAGACCTCAATGTTCGCGTAATACGAATGACGGATATATTGTTCTAAATATTTCCGGTGGTAACGGAGGTTACAGATACTTCTGGTCAAACGGAGCAGTATCAAAAGACCTTGTAAACATTGATGAGGGCATGTATAGTGTGAGGGTCGAAGACTCAAAAGGCTGTTCGAAGACTGAGGATTATAATGTACTTGCCTTATATTATGCAATAGCTGAGGCCGGTTACGACACAACCATCTGTTATGGTGAAGCTTATTTCCTCAACGGTTCCGTATGGAGTTTTGACAGTGTAAGATGGACTTCTTCCAATGCTATTAGTAATCCTACAATACCCAATCCTTATTCTTTCATCACTTCAAGGACACAGTTTATTTATACTGTTTATTATCATTCATGCTGGGACAAAGATACCGTTGTTATTGATGTCCATCCTTTAACAGGTATTAATATAATAGATGCAGATGGTCAAATTACATTCGATACAACATTATTCTTATTATCAGGACAGACAGTTACACTGACAACCGACAATGAATTTTATAATTATAGATGGAGTCCGTCACAATATGTTGCCGGAGGAGATACAACATTAAGATCAATTACCATTGATCCTGCCCAGAGCATAACTTATACCGTACGTGGTTATAATGCTTATGGCTGTGTTGAAAGAGATTCAGTGAAGGTTGTCATTGCCCAGCCAATTGGTGAGATATATTCAGGCTTTACACCCAACGGTGACGGCGTTAATGACAGATGGGTAATACCACATGCTATTGAATATGGCGATAAGATTGAAGTGCAGATATTCAACCGCTGGGGTGAAAGGATATATCATTCAAGAGGTTATGGTGGCGAAAAGGAATGGGATGGCACTTTTAAAGGAAAACCATTGCCTGTTGCAACCTATTACTATATCATCACAATTGATGACAAAAATACCAAACCATTTACAGGAACTGTAACAATTATCAGGTAACATGAAAAAACGATTATTTTCAGGAATATTACTCCTTTCAATTACCGGAGTATTTCTATGCGGCCAGCAGAGGCCACTGACAACACTTTTTATGACCAATCCGTTTCTGATTAACCCGGCACTGGCCGGAACACACAACTATTTTCAGGTGTTTTCAAATAACCGTTTTCAGTGGGTTGGCTTTACAGATGCCCCAATCACAAATACACTTTCGGTTTACGGCCCTGTTGTTAAATATCCCATGGGCTGGGGTGCATCACTCTCATACGATGTCACGGGGCCTATCAGCATCGGAAGCCTTTATGGAGCTTATGGTTATAATTATACACTGAATGAAGATATGAAAATATCAGCCGGGCTTAATCTGGGAATTATGCAATATAAGGTTGATTTTACTAAAATCACTTTTGAAAATCCGGATGATGAACTTGTTAACAGCACCGATCTGCGCGAAACTGCATATTTACCTGATGCAACTTTAGGTTTTTATTTTTACTCATCAACTTATTATGCAGGCCTGGTTGTTAATCACCTTTTTAACAACAAAATTAAAATTGGTGCAGATCCCACAGGGAAAAGCCGTCTGAGAAGCCACTTTTATCTTAATGCAGGATATAAATATTATATCAACCGCGAATGGGCTGTTGAACCCTGCCTGGTACTTAAAAAGGTATTCCCTGCCCCTTTCCAGCTCGATATCAACGCCCGTGCATGGTATCGCAATATGTTATGGGGAGGAATTTCATACCGTACTCAGGAAGCTTTGTCAATTCTTCTTGGATATGTTTATGACAAAAAAATTTATATCGGATATTCTTATGATATTGTGTTAAATCCATTAATTTCTCATAACTTTGGGACACATGAAATTATGTTAGGATACAGATTTAATGCTATCAAAGATTAATAAAAGATTTTTACAGCCTCATACAAAACGGTTACTATTTATAGTAACCGTTATTTTATTTTTTGGCTCATGTCATATCTTTCAAAAGAAATATATTATTCCTGAAAAGAAACTGATTCAGGTCCTTGTAGATATTCACATCGCCGATGCTATTGCCATGATTGTTCCTTATTCAGAGCCAGGAAACGTTCCTGATTCTGCACAGGTTTACAGTTCATTGTTCAAAAAACATCATATTACCCGCGAACAATTTGATTCAACTATGGCTTATTATGCAAGTAAACCTGAAAAACTGGTAAAAATATATACAGAAGTCAATACGATTTTGAATAAAAGGGAATCAGAAGTGATTGCAGAAGGAGAAAAACCTGAGACTGAAAAGAAAATTGTTACCTGGCAGGATAATAAAATCTATATTCTGCCGCAGATGGGAAAAAGAGAAAAAATTGAAATTAGTATTCCAGTGACCAAAGCCGGGGTTTACACTTTATCTGCAAAAATAAAAATGTATGAAGATGACCAGTCGGTAGCTCCCCGTATAACATTATTCTTCTGGTATGACAATGGCACGTCTAAAGGATATCGTGAATATTTCCGCAGCACTCCTGTTTTAAAAAACGGACAAGCTGACACTTACACTGTCTCTCACCAACTTACCAATCCAAATATCACTCATATTAAAGGATTCATACTCGACCATTCTAATCCTGATACACTCTTTACCAAACACGCTATTGTATCTGAAATAAAAGTTTATTTTAGAGAGTAATTCAATAGTTTTTTCAACCCACATATTGTGCTATTTTTGCCAGTATGAGTACATTTTTGTTTGATAGTATCATATTCGGACCTGTAACCAGCCGGAGGCTTGGAAATTCATTGGGTATCAATTTATTACCAATTAATAAAAAGATTTGCAATTTCAACTGTGTTTATTGTGAGTGCGGACTAACAGGCGATATCAAAACAAATAACAAATTACCTGAACGTTATGAGGTAAAGAATGCACTTGAAAAATGGCTTCAGAATAACCAGAAGCTCATGAATCCAATCGATTCAATTACTTTTGCAGGTAATGGTGAACCCACTTTGCATCCTCAATTCGACAAAATAATTGACGATACCATAAGCTTAAGAAATCAGTATTACAGTAATATTAAAATAGCCGTTTTATCAAACGCCACAACAATTGGTAAAGAAAAAGTATTCCATGCCCTTCTGAAAACAGACCTGAATATTCTTAAACTTGACTCCGGTTTTGAAGACACAATTAATGCCATCAATTGTCCCTTAATAAAATTTGATCTCAATACTATTATTGGATTGCTGAAAAAATTTAACGGCAAGCTTATAATACAAACTCTTTTTTTTAAAGGGAAAATCAATAATAAGATTATTGATAATACCACTCCCGAAGAAGTAGAAAAATGGCTTGATACAATTGATACAATTCAACCAGAAAGTATTATGATATAGACCATAGCCCGTGAAACACCTTTTAAAAGCCTGGAAAAGGCCGAATATAATGTATTACAGGCAATAGCTTCAAAAGCAAAAAAAAGAGGACATAAAGTCCAGATTTCATTTTAAAAATGTTAAATAATCAAATTTGTATACTTGTATGTCCGCTTAATTGGGGTATTGGTCATGCTTCCCGTATGATACCCCTGATTCATAGATTAAAAAAAATGAATTACAGGGTTTTGATTGCCGGAAGCGGGAAAAGCCTTGAATTATTAAGAATTACTTTCCCTGATCAGCAAATTATTGATGCTCCTCATTTTTCAGTAGTTTATTCGGATAAGTGGCCTATGAGTCTTACAATGGCGTTTCAGTTGCCGAAAATAGTATGTGGAATTATTAAAGATTATATATGGTTAAAAAAGGTAATCCCTCTATACAACATTAATATGGTTATTTCAGATAACCGTTATGGCCTTTTTAACCGAAAGATTATTTCAGTTCTCGTTTCTCATCAGATTTATCCTTTTATGCCAAAGGGTTTAAAATGGGCCGAACCTGTCGTAACATTCATTCTTGTAAAAATAACAAAGGCGTTTAACCGCTGCTGGGTTCCTGATTGTGAAAATCCTGATATATGCCTTACAGGCAGACTGTCACACAGAATCTATAATTTGCGAAATCTTTCATTTATGGGTATTTTATCACGTTTCAGCTTATATCAGGGAACCAGTGAAAACATTTCAGATACCTGCTATGATGTTGTGGTAATTTTAAGCGGTCCTGAACCACAACGTTCAATACTTGAAAAAATCATGGTAAACCAACTGCAAAAAACAAATTTTAAATCAGCTATAATTTGCGGAATTAACCAACCACAGATAAACAATAAGATTTACAGGCATATTGATTTTTTCTACCATATAGCAGATAATCAGTTAAAACAAATGCTTACTAATGCCGGTGTAATTATTTGTCGTGCCGGATATTCAACAATTATGGATTTAGCAGAACTTAAACTCAAGGCTGTGCTCATACCAACTCCCGGTCAGCCCGAGCAGGAATATCTGGCTTCTTACCTTGAAAAAAAAGGATTCTTTTATAAAATGAATCAATATGATTTTGATATTAAAGAAGCTATTCAAATTTACCGTTCAGACACAAAAAAAATAAAGCCCTTAGGTGAAACAAATCTGAAAGTATATTTAAGTGATATTGAAAATTTATTGCAAAATAAATAGACCCAAGTAATATGAATTTACAAATTCATCCAGGCTTATAAAAACAGAAAGGGCA
>CAZBCB010000130.1:0-7746 GCA_964489905.1 uncultured Bacteroidales bacterium | reverse complement strand
TATCTATAAGCTAATAAAATATAGGGGTATATTCTAAAAAATATAATTTATTATATTCTTTGCCTTATTATTTTATTTAAGGGAGAGGATAGGTTCAGAACTGAGATATTATTTTATTTTCAGATTATTTTTTTTTGCGTTCACTTCATTGATTTCTGAAGCTGCTTCTTCCAGTTGCTGATACCATTTTTTACCATACTTCTGGATGAGGGCCGGTGCTGTGAACTTATAGACAGCAACTCCGGCAGATTGGCCGGATATTCTTGCTGTGTTACAAATATCCCAGATGTCATAATTGACGGCTTCAAAGTTTTTATACTTTTTTATTCTGACAGGATATAAAAAACAGGATATGGGTTTTCTGAAATTAACAACACCAGCATTAAAAGCCTTTTCAATACCACAGCGTGCGATACCATTTTCAAATACTGTATAGGCACATTCTTTACCATCAATCAAAGGGGTTACCTGCTCGTTTTCTTCATCAATTACCGATACACCTTGTTTTTCAATAGCTTTTACTCCTTCATCACGTAAAAAAGGTTTTAATTCAGGAAATATTCTTTTCAGAATAATTATTTCATCATTTTCGAGCGGAGCACCTGAGTTACCGAGGACACAACAAGCACCTTTGCATTTTTGCAGGTCACAGACAAATTCTTTTGTCACCAAATCGGTACTTATTAATGTATTGTCAATTTGTATCATGATGTTTAAAAGGCTCTTTGATAATTTTGTTAAATGATTTTTTCAACTACTTACCCGTTTAATAATATGTTCAAACTGATAAACAAGGTCTTTTTCCTAAAAGAACATAATATTTATTGCAAAATTGTTGTAAATATACTTCTAATTATTAAAGGTTAGCGAAAATAAATGCCTAAGCTTAAAAAAAAATAGCTCCTTTTGATAAAGGAGCTATGATAATTTTGATTGATAAACTTACTTCAGAGATAAGCTATTTTAGAAGAATAAACCTGATTTAATTTTTTTAGTCGGGAAAGTCAATAGAAACAATATGTTTAAATATTTATTGTGTTTTTATTGACTAATCTCGGATTATTTAATATGAATAAATTGCTCACTATATAGTTTCTTTTCACCTGACTGAATAATCAATGTGTAAGTTCCGTCTGAAAGCTTATCTGTTTTTATAAGAGTATTCCTGTCATTAATAATTCCTGCTTGTACTAACTGACCTAATGGGTTAATGATAAGGTAGTCGGCATTAATCCATTCTAAAGGTGCGGTTATTTTTATTTCGCCTTGGGATGGGTTAGGGAAAACAACAGCCTTTTCATTTGATTTTTCTGCAATGTTATTTGTCACCTCGCCATAAAAATGTTTGCTCAGGGTGTCAGGTATAGGAGCCCCCTGGCCCGGAGCATAAGCTCCTGATACATCCCAGATAATATAATCAAATAAACCGGAATGGGAAAAATTCGCACTCTGATCACCAAATTTAAACCAGTTGTCTGTTCTGGCCTTAGTAGATGTTCCTGACAGAAGCGGTGTTGGTTTTTCATCAACATAAACCGTAAAATCAGCACCGTTCATAACAAATCTATATATATGCCATTCAGATGTTTTTTCAAGAAAGGCTGTGACGGCAGGTGATTCAAGCTGAATAGTGTCATCATAACGAATCTGAAGCTTTGATCCCACACCACTTGTGCTGTTGCGTACATCAATTTCTGCCACACGATTTGAATTGGACCCGGCAATACCTTTAATACGGGCTATTATTGTAGCCTGTGTACCTGTACCAATATTCCATTCCATTTTGTATGTCTGTTTCCCTTCAATAACATAGTGATCATACTTGAAAAGCTTGTTAGCCGATGAATCCGGATCTGCAATCACTTCAGCAACAAAGCTGGCATCAGGTGAATTATCGCCGGCGACAAAGGCCGGAGTACTCTCAGTAGGAAGTTCATTTCCGTTATAAACCGTCCACCCCTGTGACATTACATTGAGGCTTGCAAGTAAAAACAATGTTATTAGTAAATACCATTCTTTTTTCATGGCTACTGTTTTTTAAGTTAAAAAAATCATTTTATATAATGAAATTACTATGTTTTGATTTTTGTTATATAGGAAAAAATGACTTTTTTTGGTAGTGATTTTGACGTCTTAATCCCAAATCATAATTACAAAAGAATTATATTTATGTTTTAAAATACGGCTAATAGAGTAAATACCATATATTTGAATAAGGTAATCAACCAAAGTCTTAACCCAACATGAAGTATGAGAGAGTACCGCATATTACCGTGGGTGCAATAATCTTAAAAATGATTAATGGCATCCAGCATATTTTGCTGACAAAACGTAATATAGAGCCTTTTAAGGATTACTGGTGCATGCCAGGAGGACATGTTGATATGTATGAAAATATCATCGATGCTGTGAAACGCGAAGTAAAAGAAGAAACCAACCTTGATTTTCATCCTTTATTTCTTGGATATCAGGATGAAATATTCCCCGATCTGCATATTCACAATGTAGTTTTGCTGTTTTATGGCGAAGCCACCGGCAACTTAACAGCAGATGAAAAAGAAGTAACTGAAATACAATGGATTCCTCTTCATCACGCATTATCCATGAATCTGGCTTTTCATCATAACCAGGCAATAAAGTTATTTATTGAAAGTAAAAAATTTTAGTCGGTTACATTTCTTCTTCAAAATCCATTTCTCTTACATCTTCACCATTTCCGTTGCGTTTTTGCTGCATTTTATAATTATTTATTCTGTAGGATAATGTTAGCATAACAACCTGAGATTCCCGTTTAAATTCATTAAATGTATAGAAGCTGGAACTTTTAGAGGTAAATGAGTTTTTAGTTGTTCCAAAAATATCGCGGACATTAAGTGTTATACTCAGCTTTTTATCAAGCAAGTCTTTACGTATGGCTATATTGGTAAAAAAGAAACCATCACGCTCGCCCTGAATTGTTACACTTGGACCGCGATACATGCCCATAATCTGAATACGGGTATCCCATTTAAGCCTGAATACCATATTACCGTTTGATCCCCATGAGGTGGTTGTGCGTTCAATATTATCACCATTATCATTCTCTCCGGTAAGGGTATATCGGAATATATTTCCGGTCAGATTTAACTGCCACCATTTGGTAATATTAATATTTGCCATCAGTTCAACGCCGGCAGATGATTCTTTATCGGCATTGTGACTTGTGTGAATAAACACATTTGCGACAGAATCATATACTATAAATGATGATATACTATTTAATGTTTGTCTGTAAAAGGTTTCCAATGAAACAAAATTCTTCTTGAAGGGCACCTGAAAATTCAGTTCGTACGAATTTGAGAACTCAGGCAATAAATAAGGATTACCTGCACGGATATTCTGATTATCCATTACTTCTTTGAAAGGATTAAGGTCGCGTTCACTCGGCCTTCTGATACGTCGGCTGTAGCTCAACTGCAACTGCATTTGCTTTGGAAACTGCTTTGTTATATAAAAGGAAGGGAAAAAATGAAGTTTTTCATAACGGTAATCTTCATTAAGAGTAATCTGATTTATATAGCGATTATCGTATTCAGTACGCAGTCCAGCCTGGTAACCAAATTTCTTAAAGGTACCGGTATAAATACCATAAATCGATTGAATTGCGTCGATATATTGTAGTTCGTTACTTATGTCTGGATTATTGATCCAGTTATTCTGGTCGGGATCATAGTCTTCAAAAATATAATCGCTGTTATCAATATCCCATCTTGACTGCAGACCGGCTTCAAATTTGGTACCTTCCTTAATAGGGTAAATGTAATCAATTTGTGCACGAATGTTTTTTTCGGGGGTTTCTTCACGTGAACGACTCCGGTCTGAGGCAGGCATTATTATTTTCCAGTCGCTGTCAGTAATATTTTCAATAATATCCTGTGTTTCTTTTTCGAAATTTGAAGAATAATAAACAGAGGCTTTCAGTTCATGCATTGGATTATCAAATTCTTTTCGGTAATCAAGCGACAGGTTATAGTAATTGTTTTCATGCGGGCCACGATTATCTTCAGTGTAATAAAGATCATCGCCTGCCGGAATATAATATTCATGAAAACGGACAAAAAAGTTTCTTTCAAAGTTTCTTTTTCCAATGCTACCCTGTAAGGTGAGTGTATTTTTATTATCAAGGTAATAATCTGCTCCAGCCTTGAATGAATATCCATTTCTCTTAAAAAGCCCTTCTCTTTCAGATATTCTGTAATAATTAGTATCAAGGCCAAATATGCGTTGTTCATTATTTCCCCTTCCGTGCATGGCAAAGTCGGAAATCTCTCCTCCGATAAAGAAATTGGTTTTTTTCTGTCTGAAATTGAGAAGAAAATCAGTAGAATATTTTTCGCGTGTTCCTGCAGAAGCATTAATAATACCATTAAATCCTATTTGTTTTTGTTTTTTCATAACAATGTTAATGATCCCGGCATCACCATCGGGGTCGTATTTGGCAGAAGGATTGGTAATAATTTCAACACTTTGCACCGAACTTGCCGGTATCTGTTGTAATGCCTCACTACCCTGTATTACGCTGGGCTTACCGTCAATTAAAACCTTGAAATTTGAGCTTCCGCGTAATGTTACATTACCTTCGATATCAACCTCAACTGAGGGTGTATTTTCAAGGGCCTGAGCAACAGTCCCACCTGATGAAGTAATATCCTGTGACAAAGTAATCACTTTTTTATCAATCTTATATTCCACACGGTTACTCCCGGCCACAACCTCAACAGCATCAAGGTTCACTGAGGAGGGTGAAATATTGATTTTACCAACATCAACCGCTTGTTTCTGCGGAGTAATCATTATCCTGTTGAGCCTTAATTTTTCATATCCCAGAAAACCGGCTTCCAGATAATACATACCATAAGGTAATTCGTTTAATGTAAATTCTCCTTTATTATTAGTAATTGAACCTGTAACCAGGGTTGAATCCTTCATCCTGTATAAGGCCAGTGTGGCATATTCTACAGGTAACCCCGTGGCATTATCAAACACTTTTCCGGTAATAACCCCGTTTTTGGGCATATTTGCAGGATCAAAATTACCTGCCGGGGGCTGGGCTGCCATACGAACAGATGTGTAAACAAATACAGCCAAAATAAGTAAAATCCGTTTCATCATTTTTTTAATTTTTAAATATAAAGAAACCCAAATGATTTAAATGATATAGCATCTTTTTTAAGTCAATCATGAAGGTTTCATATCGCTTTTTATCTTACAAAACTTTTTAAATAAACAAACCAGTTACAAAAAAGATTTATCAGTGTACAAAATTGATAAAGAAATCGGAATTATTTTAGTAAAATCGACCAATAGGCTGAATAATCAGACAATCGGGCTATAATGAAAGAAAAAAATTAAAATAAGATCTGCAACTGAAGTTTGCATTCCAGTTCCTGATTATTTTCAGTGTTAAGGCTATCAGAATGATAAGCAATACTATTATCAGGGACGTTATAACCTATTTTTAAACGGAGGGTAAAATTGTTTGTCACATTATAGCATAACATAATATAGCTTCTGTAGCCTTCATCATAGTATGCAGGGGCTGTGTAAGTATATAACAAATCGTTTTCATAACAGTAAATACGGCTTGTATAATTGTCAGTACTGAACATCAGAAAACGAATATAACAATCCAGAGGCCATCTGGGAAAACCAAAAATAATATCCTGAAAAATTAAATAGCCTTTGGCATCAGTAGTGAATTGGTTATCAACATATTTATATTCTAACCGGTTTCTAAACCTGAAGTTTTTATAAGGTTTCCAGTCGGTCTGAAACCTGAAAGAAGTAATCCGTTGAGCTTGAGATCGGATTATAAATTCTCCTTCAGGCAAGTAATCAATAGTCTTTGATTTGGTTTTTATACTGAGATAAAAAGACAAACTGGAAACAGGATTAAAATCTGTCTGAATCATTGTTTCACTACCCGACGAAGGTTTTTGTGTAAGATAGGTTAGCCAAGGAAATCTGAAAAAATCGACATAGGCAGTCATTTTTAAATGCGGGTAAAGATGCAGTACAGTTCCCAGATAGAATGCATTTTCATTTGCTGGCCTTGAGTTTTCACTTACGGCATTGGAATAACGTGAATAAAATTTCGGATCATAATATCGCTGAAGTAATGAAAAAACCACACGGGAGTGAATATTTAACATAACACCGTTTATGGTTGCCCATGCATTATTGCCCCATGAGGTTTCGCCATACAGATGATATTTTTTTGATGAATAACTATAATTAACACCTGCATTGATAAGTTGATTTCCGTAAAATTCATATTTTTTATACAAATCATCAGGCTTTTGTTTAAAACTGTTATAAAAATAATGAACAAATGATGAACCAATTTGTAGCCGGTTGTTTTGATATATCAGCGTTCCACCGGTCGCTTGTTCAGTTATTGCATCTTCATCAGCGATTTCGTTATTGGTGCGGTGGTATCCTGTTTCCTGAAATGATGAAAAAACATTTCTTTGCAAGCTGATTGTATCAATGATATTTGCATCCAGAGGTTTAATAGAATAAAAGGCTGAAAGGGTAAGATTATGAAAGGTACATGAAAAGGCAATACCTCTGAGAAAACGGTTCTCATCCGTTGAAGAGTATGGTTTTATGGTTTCAGAGCGTTTAAATAACAGGACAGGATAAGGAGTTTTGCCAAAAGAAAAACCTGTCCAGATTGTAAGCCCCTGGCCGCTGTTAACCTGATAATCGCCAATAATGAATGATTTTAAAAAACTTTTATTTTTCACCTGAAAATAACCTGAATAAAAATCAAATCCATGCGGATTTGAGCCCCTGAAAAAATCTTCTCCTGCATCTTTTTCCATGGTTATGCCAAACCTTATGTTTTGTTGATAATGATAACGATACTTTAATAAGATACGATAAGGTGTTCCGCTATACCTGGCGGATGATCCCGGAGTTTGCGATGAATCAATTCTTTTATCAGTAGAATAATAATTTTCCGTGAAGTTACAAAGCAATTCATTTTTGCCATATCTGAGTAAGTTTTTAAATTTTAGTGATTTATTTGTATCGGGCTCACCTACCTTTATATACGGAAGCAGATATGTTATGGTAATACTGTCGAAACCAAAAATTAACGGAAGTTCATATATCGTTAATATTGGCCCGTGGTTTTCACGATATTCAAGTAAACTTTGTATCTGAAAACTGGTAAGAAAAACAAATTTTTCAAGTTCCTCCCTGCTGGCGGTGTTCAGGTTTAACGGATTTTCCTTGTAATAATTCAGTTCGTCCTGTATTTCAAAAAAATCATCAGGCAGTGTCTGGGTTTCATGCATAACCTCAATAGCAGGTTCGATAACAGAAGCAGGGTCAGAGGGAATATTTTGCGAATAACTGTTTATACATATTGAAAAAGCTAATAACAATAATAGAATTGGCTTAAACATATTGCATAACTGTATAATAGAATACTAAATAACTTACTGCAAGTGTTTTTCTTTATTATGTTATTTACAATTTATAAAAAAATTCAATAGCGTTATTGTGTATATTATCATAAGATAATGTTCATTTTCCAGGACTTCCATTTAATCCTGAATTCGTAAATTGATTTTTTCAATTATCAATTTGCCTGACAAAATCTAATCATTCCGAAATTTCGGAATGAAAGATTTTGATAAGTCAGGATTTCCTCGATAAGTCAATAGAAACAACCTGTTTATAAATTTATTGTGTTTC
>CAZBCB010000129.1:0-7774 GCA_964489905.1 uncultured Bacteroidales bacterium | reverse complement strand
AAGTTATTCTTTTCCAGCATGGGCTTTTATAAAGTCTGTTTTGATTTATTTTAAACATTATCATATGCATTTAATCTGGCAAATATCATAATTATTATAGCATAATTTAAGAATAATCCGATTTGATATAAACAGGGCTCTTTCAGACTATTAAAATATCGAACAACCCTTTAAAAGTAATAAAGATCAGAGGTATAAATCTAAAATCAACATCCGGCATTGATTTTTAAATCAATTCATAGTTAATAATCAATTTATTATATCTACCTTTGCCTTCGTTTTATTAGATTTATTATTGGGCGTCCGAACAAGGTCGCTGTGTGTTGTGTGTTTTCATAAAACGGTCTCCCTATTCTAAATCTGGATAAATCCGGGTATTTATAAATAAATATAAAAAAATGAAAATATTCATAGGGAACCTCGACGATCGTATAGAAGACATACATCTCAGAGAAGCTTTTCAGGATTTTGGAACAGTTACTTCAGCTAAAATAATAAAGGACCGATTATCAGGTAAATCGAAAGGATTTGGTTTTATTGAAATGCCCAATGAAGAAGAAGCTGTTAAGGTGATCCGCAACGTTAACGGTGCAACATGGGAAGGTAAAGTCATTACTGTCCGGAAAGCATTTAAATAACCTTTCTTTTCAGCAACACAAGACTCTCAACATGATGTGTCTGAGGAAAAAAATCATAAGGGGTAATGCTCTCTATGATATAATTGTTGTCAGTTAATACTTTCAGGTCACGGTTAAGCGTGCCTGCACTGCATGATAAATAGGCTATCTTATGCGGTATAAACTGAAAGCCTATCCAGTTAAGCACTTCACTTTCAATGCCTGTCCGTGGTGGATTGACATAAACCAGTTTCTGCCTGCCGGTTTTATATTTTTCAATAGCCCATTGCTGCAACTGAGGAAGTCGCTGCCTGCATGCTCCTCTTAATACTATTGCATCAGGAGCATTTATTCTGCTACATTCCACCGCTTCTCCCCCGTTTTCGACGCCAATTGTTGCTGCACCTCTTTTTGTCCAGCGGGCAAGACTGGTCCCAATACCGCAATACAAATCAATAACACAATCGTTTTCAGCAGGGCTCAGAAAATCTTCCGCTTCATCAAGCGATTGATTATGCAAACGGGGTATTAACTGGCTAAAACTCGTAAATCCGTATAAAAAACCGTATTCATTAACAGCCCTGTTGTCGCCCCACAACAAATACCAACCATTTTTAGCAAACATACGCCTGCCTGCTGAAGGATTTAAATGCAATGTAACACCCCCTATACCGTTTATTTTCAATATATTCACTATATCCTCTGTCATCCAGTTGGTTGCCGGCAATTCTTTAGTCTTTAATACAAGCGTCACAAGAGCATCAGCCTGATAGATGTATGCCAGCGGAAACGAGTCATAAGGTGGTAAAACAGAAATCAATACATGAACCAGCCGGCGGGTTTTTTCAGAATGAACCGGACAATCAGGTATAGAAATAAATTCTTTTCCGCGAATCATCCCAAAATGCCACCGGTTATCCTCATAACGTACATTTAACTGAATTTTCCGGCGATAGCCCCATCGCGCTGCTTCATCCACTGAACATATCGGTTTTATCTTATCCTGATATAAAAAAAGCTTTTTATGCAGCCATTTTTCTTTAATTTCCAGACTCTCTTTCATTGACATCAGACGGTGTGAGCACGCCGTACATTGTTCGACACAGCCCTGAGGCAAAATAACTGATTCTTTGTAATTATTCATTTCAAATAATAGGGTTAACTGAATTAAAAAGGTCATATTATCGAAAGCAATTCAAAATTATTTAGAATTATAAAACAAAGGGCTATGAAAACACAATTAAAAATGAATCTGATGAGTATTGCATTGATAATCCTGATAATTTCAACTGCATTACCGGTGCAAGGAGCCATTATGGCGCGTGAAAAGATCAAACAGGACACTACCTTCAAAGTTTATTCGGGTAAAGTGATTGATGCCCAGACTAAAAAACCTGTGGTGTTTGCAAACATTTATCTTGTTAACGGAAGTATTGGCACAGTAACTAACTCAGAAGGCGAATTTGTACTCAAAATTCCCTTGACAGAAACAAATAAAACGCTGGGTATCTCATTTATCGGATATAATAATGCTGAAATCAGACTTTCAGAACTTATGCCTGAAAATAATGTTATTAAGCTCGAACCCTCAACATTACAGATTAAAGAGGTGGTGATCCGCACCAGCGACCCTGTTGAACTAATCAGAATGGCTTTACGAAGGATTAATGAAAACTATAAGGTATCGCCCGAACTGCTCATCGCATTTTACCGCGAAACCATTAAGCAAAACCGCAACTATGTAGCGGTCGCCGAAGCAGTCCTCGATGTTTATAAAGCGCCTTATAATAATGATTTTGACATGGACCGCGTGAAAATATTCAAGGGCCGTAAGAGTCAGGATGTAAAACGCATGGATACACTTGTAGTAAAACTTCAGGGCGGACCACGAACAAGTTTCCTGCTTGATGTGGTGAAAAATCCCGGCGGTCTTCTTTCTCCTGATTTTATTGACTATTATGATTTTAAATTTGCCGGTTTTATTACTATTGACGGCAGAGACAACTATGTAATAGATTTTGACCAGAAAGATAATGTAAAATATCCCCTCTATAAAGGCAAACTTTACCTCGATACCAAAAACCTTGCTATTTCACGGCTTGATTTCGAACTTAGCGAAAAAGGTATTGACCTTGCAGGTAATGAACTTGTCAGAAAAAAACCCGTCGATTTAAAAGTTAAAATACTTGGGGCACATTATATGATTAACTACCGTGTGGTTGATGAAAAATGGTATCTTAATCATGTCAGGACTGAACTGGCTTTTGAATGCAAATGGGAAAAGAAGCTTTTCAAATCAACCTATCTCACAACACTCGAAATGGCTGTAACTGACAGGGAAAGTGAAGAAGTCAACAAAATTAAATATAAAGAATCAGCCAAATTATCTGATGTCTTTGCTGATCAGGTAAGTTATTTCACTGACGATGATTTCTGGGGTGAGTATAATTACATAAAACCTGACGAATCCATTGAATCAGCCATTTCAAAACTTAACCGCAAACTCAAACGCAGAGAAATTGAAAAAAATAATTAGTACTTTATTATCATCCCCCTTCAGGTGAATATGACAGTAGATTTGTGAGCAATTATATCATAGGGGGATGATGTTTTTTTAGAGTTATAAATTAACTATTATTGCATAATAAGAACAAGAATAAGAAAGGCAGTTTTTACCCTGTTTGATATGAACCAGTCAGATGCAAGAATAATCGGACTAATTAAATCGGGGAATCTTAAAGCTTTTGAAGAATTTTTCCGTAGTCTCTATCAGCCTTTATGTTATTATGCATTAAAGTTTGTTTCTTCGCATGATGTTGCTGAAGAAATCGTTCAGGACCTGTTTTATACACTATGGGAAAAACATGAAGAGCTTGTTATTAATACCTCACTAAAATCATATATGTATGCTGCAACACACAATAAATGTTTAAAATACATTGAACATCGTAAAATAGAAATGAAATATGAAGAATATATTAAGGAACATTCAGCAGCTTATTCAGAACCAGCAACGGATACAGACAGTTTTAAGGAAATCCAGCAAATTATCGAGAACACGCTCAGCTCATTACCCGAAAAATGCAGCAGAATATTCAGAATGAACCGTTTTGAAGGACTTCGGTATAACGATATTGCCCAAAAGCTTTCCATATCAGTTAAAACTGTTGAAGCTAATATGGGAAAAGCACTGAAGCTGCTGAGAAAAAATTTAAAAGCATATGTTGAAATAGCATAAGATGAATTGATATGAAAAACAGAGAAAATATTCACTGGGATTTTCTGGCCAAGCATCTGGCCGGTGAAACCAACCCGGACGAACAGATGGAAATGAAAAACTGGATGCAACAATCAGCTTCAAATGAAAATCTTTACAAAGAAATAAGTAATTATTGGCAACAGATTAATAATGTAAAAGAAATGAATCAGTTTAATACGGATAAGGGATGGGAAAAGCTCTATAATCGAATAATGACTACACCATTGAGTGTTGAAAAGAAGAAAAGGCAGTTTTTCCTTTTAAACCGCTCTTTGATGAAAACAGCTGCAGTTATAACATTATTAATTGCCCTGAGCATTGGATCATATTTCCTGTTTTCAGAATTTCCGGGAAGGCATGTAATTACTTTTTCAACTGCAAATGAAAACAATCAAAACAGAGTGTTGCTTCCTGATGGTTCAGTGGTATTTATGAACAAAGGCACTAAAATTTCTTATTCAAAGAATTTTAATATTGCAGTCCGGGAAGTTAAACTCACCGGTGAAGCATACTTTGAAGTCAGGCATGATACTGAAAAGCCTTTCATTGTGCATACCGGAAGGGCAGATGTTAAAGTAATCGGAACATCATTTAATGTTCAGGCATTAAAATCATCTGAAAAAGTTGAAGTATTTGTTGAATCAGGCAAAGTAGAATTACTTAATGCTGAAAATCAAGATAAAGCTATAGTTATTGAGCCAGGATATATTGGTTATGTCACCGCTAATGAGATAGCCAAACATAAAAACAATGATATAAATTACCTGGCGTGGAAAACCAAAAGCCTTTTTTTCAACAATGCCAATATGAAAATTGTTGCCAAAGGGATACAGGATATTTTCAATGTTAAAGTTGAGTTTGAAAAGCCAGATATGTTAAATTGCAGAATTGAAGGTCATTTTGAAAATGAACCTCTTGAAAATATCATGGAAACTATTTGTACTATTCATAATTGGAAATGGGAAAAGAAAGGGAACAAAATACTGTTGTCGGGCCAGGGATGCTGAAATTTATTTGCCTTGTCAGTTAAAAAAGACATAGGATGTAACACAGGAAAATCTGATAATAAATCCTGTTATGCTGCAGGAATTGTAAAATATTGCAATCCCGATTTAAATAAGACTTTTGTTTTTTTATTGCTTTTTTTTTCAACTTTATTGAAAGGACAAAGCCCCTTTGTCAACCAACAAATTTCAATAAATGATACTATACTCACCGTTCAACAGGCTTTTCAATTAATTAGCAAATTAACTTCTTTAAATTTTTCCTATAATCCTGATATTATTGAAATATCAAAAAAAATCCGTATTAATGCCTATCAGGAGCCTTTAAGCAACATACTCGACCGGATACTTGAAGACCCTACACTCGAATACCGCATAATCGGCCGGCAGATAATTATATACCGTCCTGTAAAACATATAATTTCAGAAAATTCAGCAGGACCAAATCGTGTCGACTCAGTTTACATCATTGAACTAAAGGGACGTATTTTAGATATACATAACCGAAAACCCATACCATTTGTTAATGTATGGATTTTAAGCAAAGGAACAGGGACAGTAACCAATCTTGAAGGCTATTTCAGTCTGAAAATAAATTCACTTTATCTGAATGACACCATAGGTATATCCTGCATGGGATATAAGCGCATTTTATTACCTGTAACTGATTTTATTGCTGAATCAAAAGATATTTTTCTTGCGGCTGACCTGATTCCGATACAGGAAGTAATTATCAGGCAGACAAATCCGGTTTCATTGCTGCACTCGGCTATTCAAAATATCCCGAAAAATTATCCCGATAAACCTGCTGTCCTGACTTCATTTTATCGCGAGATTATCAGAAAAAATGATAATATAATGACTGTGTCTGAGGCCATTTTACAAACCTATAAAACAGGATATGACCAGGCAGGAGCATCAGATTACATTAAATTGATAAAAGGCAGAAAAACAAAAGATATGAGCGGGAAAGACTCAATTATCCTTAAGCTGAAAGCAGGATTAAATACGACCTTATTACTTGATATAGTAAAAAATTCACCCGATTTTCTCACTGAAGAAAGTTTTGAAGCCTTTATATATAAAATGAAGGATATCATAGTTAATAATCAGGATGAATTATATCAGATTCAGTTCGTTCCGAAGAAAGAATTTCGTGATGCCATATACAAGGGGTATATCTATCTGGATATCAAAACACTTGCAATTGTTGAAGTTGAATTTGAAGTTGATCCGTTAAAAATTGAAGAAGCCACTGATATGTTTGTTCTCAAAAAACCCCGTAACATTAAGGTAAAGCCTCAGGAAGCAAAATACAGGGTAGCTTTTAAAAAAACGGGGCAAAAATATTACCTTAATCTCATCCGTTGTGAAACATCTTTTCGTATCAGGCAAAAAAGTCAGTTGTTTGGTTCGATTTACCAAACAAGCCTTGAAATGGCGGTAACTCAGATCGATACAACAGATATTGAAAAATTCAGGATTAAAGAAACTGCACGTACCTATGAAATTTTTTCTGAACTTATCCAGCAATATGAAGATGATTTCTGGGGCAGTTTTAATTATATTAAACCTGAAGAACCACTTGAGGAAGCCATTAAAAACCTCAGCCGTAATTAACCCAAAAATGATGAAACCCAAATTCGTTAATTGAATATTAGTGGAGATCTTTTTTTATGACATTTAATAAGTTGCAAATTACATCGTGTACTTTATCTTATGGAATACGCATAGCTGTCGTGTGCCACTTTATCAATCAAAGCTTTCACAATTCTATCTAATAGACTATTGGTTTTATAATCAGCCGGTGCAATAAAATTTACTCTTTCATCATGAATAAGTTGTATAGATTTTTCTTTTGCACCTTTTGTATTTGGTCTATATACAGCAATAGAATGACCACCTTTTTCTTTAATTAATTTGAAACATGGTATATCGGTATCACCATCACCAATATAAATCATATTTGTAAATGGGATGGTCCTCTTATTGTCTGGAATGTATTTGTTAATATACTCATTATCTGTTATATCTAAACACCCTTTGTTAATTCTGAAAAGATATTGAGTCTTGGTTGTATAATTTATTGCCAATGCAGGCCATACTGCAACCCCATGATGGTCATAACAAAATGAAGATGCAAAAATCGCTTTAAATTTTTTCGATATTGGTGTACCAGCTATCATTTCTCTAATTCCGGATGAAACAATGTAATGCTCAACTTTAACCCCACTTGAGATACCATATTCATTAATCCTTTCGAACCAACCTTTGTGTTTTGTGCCATTTTCATTATAAGGTAATATACCATTAAAAAAAATAAGGTTTTTACCAAAAGCTTTGAAATCTTTTTTTCTCACAGCGACAGATGCAGAAGCAGCTTTACTGAGCATAATTCTCATATAAATAAGAATATTATCAGCCTGATGGCTTTTTGCTTCTTCATTTACCTCTTTCCAGAATTTTTTAGTATTCATTCCGATGGCAGGAATAAAATTTCTTTCCTGCATATTACCAGGAGCAAGAGTACCATCAAAATCGTAAATAATAGCAACTGGTATTTTCTTTTTCATATCAACTAACCTTTAGGGGGAAATGGGTCATTTGCATAGCTATTTCTGGCTCGGATTTTACCATATTTATCTTTTAAAAAGGCTTCAGACCCTTCGCCACGAGCTAACCGTCTTGCTTCTTTCCATGCATTTGCCTGCGTTTTGTGAAGTGATGATGCTTTTGCAGAACCTTCTTTCTTTACTGTCCATTTCCCATCATTTCTTTTGCTTGTCCAGTAATTTTTTTTCATAGATTTACAATTATTGTTTATCACTACTGAACGACAAAAAAAATAAATTTTAAAAGGGGTTACTCCCCGAAAGTTTCACCCCATGTTGTAA
>CAZBCB010000128.1:0-7792 GCA_964489905.1 uncultured Bacteroidales bacterium | reverse complement strand
GTTGTTTTTTTTCAAACTCTTTAATTCGGTTTAAAAATTTATTGTAAGCTGCATCAGATAAATCAGGTTTTTCTGATAATATGGCTGTAATTTCTATAGATGACTTTTTCAATGATGCAAAATGTTGCTGATTAGCCTGACTTTCATCAAGCCATTGCAGTAATTTCCTTTTTTCCTCATCAGTCGCCTTACCATCAAAATATCTGTAAATAATATCTTCCATTAAAAATTCTTTCTTTTCCATAAATTATAATAATGACGTTTCATTTTATGTTTACCCTAAACAAAAAATAAATTTTGTTGGATTTATTTATTCGGTTTTTTAATGCATTTAAAATCAATTAAAATATTCCTTTAATGCCTCCCTGAGTATTCCTAAAGCTTTTGTAATATGATATTCTACTGTTTTAATATCAATATTCAATTTATCAGCAATTTCCTTATTGGTATTAACGTGATTACGGCTTAATGAAAATATTTCTTTTGTTTTATCAGGAAGTGATTCAAATGTTGCTTTGATGATTTTCTCAATTTCTTTAAACTGTATTTCTGAAAAAGTGTAATCTCCCGATGTATGATATAAAATATCAGCTTCTTTCAGCTTGAGCTGGTAATTGAGCTGATAATTATCAGTTACCTTTTTATGCCGCAAATATTGAATGCTACGGTTATGAACCGATCTGAAAAGATAAGATGACAAGGATACAGTGATAATAAGTTCTTTTCTTTTTTCCCAGAGGTTAAAAAATACTTCCTGCACTATATCTTCCGACACAGCATTATCTTCGACATAACTGAAGGCATATAGAAATAAACGCTGATAATAAAGATCAAACAAATGCCTGAAGACTTTCTCATCCCCATGCCTTAACCCCGCCAACAGTTGCTTTTCATCTTTATTATTCTTCATAGTTTGTGAAAACAGAACTTTTAGTTTATTTTTTGAAAAATAGTGCCTTGTTAGTAGTTCTGTATCTGCCAATATATAAATTTCCGGCCAATTAATTTATTGATTTTTATTCTTTTTTACCGATTTATCAAAATAAGTGTGATGTTTTAACATTAAGTGTGATGTAATGTGATGTTTTTATTAATTTCATACTTATTTTTAAACCAGGAGGTAAATTATGCAACCTTCATATAAACCCATATATCAGCGGTTGTTTGAATTATACAAAAGTAAAATAATTGTGCAGGAATACGCACCAGGTCAGCAGGTTGATTCGATTAACAGAATTATGCAACGTCATAATGTTTCACGCGAAACAGCCAAACTTGTACTTAAAATGCTTGCTGATGAAAAACTGGTATATTCAAAAGCCGGGAAAGGATCATTTGTGGCTCCTTTTGTACGTACAAAAAAGGAATGGGGAATGGTAATTCCTTTTTATTCATCTAATATTGAGCAACTTATAAATTATCTGAATCAGGAAGCTCAGATACGGGGAAGAAAATTGACTTATTTCATCGATTATAACAATCCCGAAGAGGAAATGCGTATTGTGGGTTCTATGATTAATGAAGGATTTGAAGCAGTTATCATTGTTCCTAACTATAACGAATCACTTACTGCTGAATTTTACAGAAGGTTGATTCCGGGAAATACATGTGTTGTACTCGTTGACAACACCATGTCAGGCTCATATTTCAAATATGTTGTTCAGAGTTATGACCTTGGGGTGAAAAGGGCGGTTGATTACCTTACTTTGAAAACACAAAATAACCTGTTGCTGGTAAAGAATGACAGCTGGAAAGGCCGAAATATGCTTTATGAACTGATGGAAAACACTTTTTTTAACCTGATAAACGAACAATACCCCAAACGCAAAGCCTTTGCCATATCGAATATGAAAGATTTCAGTGAAGCATTGATTTATCGTCACGAAATCGGCGGTATTCTATGCTGTGCTGATACAGATTCTGTGAGAGTAATAGGAAGGCTTAAGAAATGGAAAATTGATATACCGCATAAGGTTAGAATTGTCAATTATGGTAATACCGAGTTAACTGAACTCTTCAGTCCTGCTATCACTGTAGTTGATTGTCTTTATCAGGATATGGCTTCGCAAACCGCCAGGCTTATAGAAAAAGGAAAATCAGCAGGTCCGTATGAGCAACACATCATACAGCCTCTTTTACTTGAACGTGAAACATAAATAATTAAACATTAACAACATGAAATTTAATAGTTTATGTATTGAAAAACCGGATGATTTGTTATTTGGTTTTGCACCCAAACCTGTTAAAACCCCTCGCGGGCTTATTATCGGCAATGGTCATGTATATCCCGAACTAAATTTTACCTTGCCCCCCATGAAAATTAATAACGATACTCTTCATGAGATAAAAAATCATTATGTTGCAATAATAAAAGAATCGCTTGAACATGCCATGCATCTTTATTCAAAAGGTGTTATTTTTGAATTTGAAACATTGCTCGAAATGACACGTACACCTGACATTGGTGTAGAGCTGGTAAAAACTATGAATGATATTTGTGAAGAATATTATCAGAAGTATAAGATTGCAAGTGAAATAAGGCTTACACCAAATGATCTGAGAGAGTTTGAAAGGCCTCCCCGACAAAGAACATCTGCATTACTTCAGCCTATGCTTGAGCTATTTGAAAAAGGAGCACTTGCTGGCGGAAATCTTTTGTCTATTGAATCAACAGGTGGTAAGGAAATATCTGATGATTCGCTGATGATGTGTGATATCAAACAGTTTATTTTCAGCCAATCGGTTCTGGGAGTTCGTGATATGCAAATGCTCTGGAAAAAAATAACGGATATTGCCCGCAGAACCAATACCATTGCCGGAGGCGACACCGCCTGTGGTTTTGGAAACACAGCAATGGTTCTGGCTGAAAGAAAATATATTCCCAAAGTTTTTGCTGCAGTTGCCAGGGTAGCTACGGTAGTCAGGACGCTGGTTGCAATAGAAGAAGGCGCGATGGGTCCGGGCAAGGATTGTGCCTATGAAAACCCTTTTCTGAAAGCAATAGCCGGAATACCTGTATCCATGGAAGGTAAAACTTCTGCCTGTGCACATTTCAGTCCATTGGGGAATATTGCTGCTGCATGTGCTGACCTCTGGAGCAATGAATCAGTACAACATATTAAGCTGCTTTCCGGATCAGCGCCTGTTGTTTATCTTGAGCAACTGGAATATGATAGCCGGCTTCTGAACGAAGCTATTAAAGGCGGAAAAGCTGAAATGCTGCAATTACAGAAACTGCTTGTTAGTTCAGACAGCTTCTATGATCCCCAGGCATTTATTCTTACTCCTGAAAACGTAATTAAAATATCAAAAGAAATTGTATCAGGCAAAAATTATGTTGAAGCCACCAAAAAAGGATGTCTTAAAGCAATTGCATTAATTGAAGAAGGCATAAAAACAAAGCAACTGATGCATGATCCGAAAGAGGACGAATGGATTACAGTATTAAAAACGGACATTGAATCAATACCTGATAATGAATCAGATTTTATTGAAATGATTCTTCCGTCAATTGATCAGCATAAAATACTTTTAAATGAATATGGATTATAACCAATAAAAATATATAAAACCTATGAATGAAATAATTGAAAAAATTGCCTATTGCATTGAATTCGGTAAAATAAACAGTGCATCGCCCTATCCACCTGATCTTCGCGGGCAGGAAGGTGCTGACGAGCTTACGAAAAAGGCCCTCGAATCGGGTATCGCACCTTCAACCATACTTAATGAGGGCATGATTGCTGCTATGAACAAAGTAGGCAAAAAGTTTTCCGAAAACAAGATTTTTGTTCCTCAAATGCTTCTGGCTGCCAAAGCAATGAGTACAGCAATGCAACACATTAAGCCTTATTTTAAATCAGGGACAGTAAAGTTTAAGGGTAAATTTGTTCTGGGAACAGTGGCAGGCGACCTGCACGATATTGGAAAAAATCTGGTGGCCATGATGATTGAAGGTGCCGGTTGGGAAGTAATCGATCTTGGCGTTGATGTCAGTGCAGAAAAATTTGTTCAGGCTATAAATGCAAATCCGGGCTGTGCGGTTGGATTATCAGCCTTGCTTACAACCACTATGGTCAATATGGAAAAGATTGTGCATGAGATAAGGAACAATTATTCCGATATAAAAATTCTTACAGGTGGGGCTCCCGTGACGATGGATTTTTGCAAAAGCATAGGCGCCGATTTTTATTCGCCTGATCCACAGGGAGCTGTTGAATATCTTAATCAGATAGCATCTTAATATTTTGCCTGTTTAAATCCAGTTTGTATTTTTATCAGAAAAAATAATTATGGAATGTAAAAAAGAAAGAAATACAAACCGGTGCAACTGTTCATATCCTTGCAGCAGAAAAGGAATATGTTGTGATTGCCTACATTATCACCGAAGTATGGGAGAGTTGCCGGCATGTTATTTTCCCGATGATATTGAACAGTCCTATGACCGGAGTATTGAGAATTTTATACGAATCTTTCAGCAGAGAGGAGGCAGTTACCTGAATTAGCATGTATCTGTTTTCTTAATGTATTGTACTCATTTTTAATTTTACATAGAAACACAACTAATGCATAGCTGAAGCCAAGTCTATATCTGTCAAGTGTCTGGATGTCTTTTTCCTGAATTGTTAAAAACTTTTCTTTAAGAAAAGAATTTCTTTGTTTAAACTGCAAAAAAAATGTAACCCTTTTTTGCATAATTCAGTTAAACATAAAAGAAAAGACAGAGGCTTGCTTCCATGAAGAGAATTCTGCTGAAAATAATCTCGTTTTTTGTTTGTCTGATTGTCGCCTTCTTGATGGTACAATTTGTTCCTGCTGACAGGAGTTATCCTGAAGAATTCCGTTTACCTTCAACACGAACCGACCCTTCTTTTCTTTATAGCCCTTCTGCATGGGTTGATTCTGTAATGCAATCTTTATCATTGGATGAAAAAATAGCCCAGATGCTCATGGTTGCGGCTTATTCCACTTCGTCAAAAAACAACAGGAAACATGAGGAAGAAACAGAAAAAATAATCCGTAATTATAATATAGGAGGGTTGATATTCTTTCAGGGCACACCTGTACGACAGGCACAGTTAACAAACCGTTACCAGAAAATAGCCAAAACACCTTTGTTTATTGCCATGGACGCCGAATGGGGTCTGGCCATGCGGCTTGACAGTACCATTCGTTATCCGCGTCAGATGATGCTTGGTGCCATTCAGAATGAAAAGCTGATCTATGATATGGGCAGCCAGATTGCATGGCAATTAAAAAGATTAGGCGTACATATCAATTTTGCACCTGTGGCAGATATAAATAATAATGCCTTTAATCCTGTAATCAACAGCAGATCGTTCGGAGAAGACCGGGCTAACGTTACCCGAAAGTCAATATTATATATGCTTGGACTTCAGGATAATGGCGTTATTGCTGTAGCTAAGCATTTTCCGGGCCATGGTGATACTGAAACTGACTCGCATCTTGATCTTCCTGTAATAAAACACCAACGGTCAAGAATTGACAGTATTGAACTGTTTCCATTTAAAGAACTGATATTTAGTGGTATTTCGGGTATCATGACCGGGCACCTCAGTGTCCCGGTTTTAGATAGTTCCAACAAAGTTCCTGCGTCACTATCTGCTGCCATTACAGATACTTTACTGAAAAGGGAAATGGGTTTCAAAGGCCTTGTAATTACAGATGCCATGAATATGAAAGGCATTACAAACTATGTTAACCCCGATACCGCTGTAATGAAAGCTTTCCTTGCAGGAAACGATATTATTCTGATGCCGGCAGATGTTCAGAATGCTATAAAATCAATAAAACTACTTATTGAAAAAGGAACAGTTCCGGCTGAAGAAATTGATAAACGTTGCAGGAAAATTTTATTGGCAAAATATTGGGCAGGCCTGAACAAATATCAGCCAGTGGAAATAAAAGGGCTTATCAGTGATTTGAACCAACCGGGTTTTGAATTGCTAAGCAGAAAACTCATCGAAAATTCATTAACCGTTGTTATTAACAACGGACAGATTATGCCTTTGCAACGTCTTGACACCCTCAACATAGGTTCAATTGCTATGGGAAATGCCGGCAGCATTGATTTCCAGCAAAGCCTGAGATTATATACAAAAGTTGACACTTTTTGTGTAAGAATTAATAATAAAGATTACAGCTCAGATAGCCTTTTTGCATTTGCTTCGCGTTATAATCTGATTATTGTAAGTCTGCATTCCGATGACCTGAGAGCTGCCCGTAATTTTGGTGTTTCCGACACCATATTTACATTAATAGACAGCTTATGCGTTCAAAGAAGTGTGATCCTTAACCTGTTTGGCAGTCCTTATCTGTTAAACAACCTGCAAAGGCTTAACAGACTTAAAGGACTTGTCATTTCTTATGAAAATTATTTGCCTGTGCAACAATTAACAGCACAGCTTATTTTTGGTGCCATTCCGGGTCATGCCAGCCTGCCGGTTTCATTATCAGCAGAATATCCACAAGGCTATGGTATTTCAATACGTGATATCGGAAGACTCAAATATGGCACACCGCTGGAAAGCGATATAAATCCGGCAGTTGAAAACCGGATTGATTCTATTGTCAGTGATGCTATTAACCGTGAAGTTATGCCAGGTTGCCAGATATTAGCTGCAAAAAACGGCATTGTATTTATGCATAAGGCTTACGGAAAACCTACCTATAAGAGTACACAAAATGTGAAGTTAGAAGATCTTTACGACCTTGCCTCTGTTACTAAAGTCATAGCTACTGTTCCCGCAATTATGAAATTGTATGAAGAAAAAATCATTGATATCGAAAATCCTTTATCAGATTATCTTCCGTACCTTGATTCTTCAAATAAAAAAGACATTACCATCAAAGATATTCTTTTGCATAAAGCAGGCCTTGCCAGCTGGATTCCTTTTTACATCAATACCCTTGAGCCAGTATATCCAAGCCAGAGTTTATTCAGCAGCTCACTCTCATCAGCATTTCCTTATAAAATAAATAGCGGTCAATATTTAAACCGTTATACCTGTTTTAAAAAGGGCTATTTCTCAACAAAACAATCATCTGATTTTCCTTATCAGGTTGCAAACGGAATATTTGCTGCAAAGGGTATTCACGACTCTGTTATGCTGGCTATTTGTAACTCACCTGTTGAAAAAAAATCACGATACAGATATAGTGATTTAGGCTTCATTTTGATGTATAAAATGATTGAAAATGTAACAGACCAACCTTTTGACGAATATTTAAATCAATCCTTTTATAAACGTATAGGCACATCCACGCTTTGTTTTAACCCTTTGAAATTTTTTTCCTTAGACCAGATTATTCCTACTGAAGACGATCAGTATTTCCGTAAGCAAAATATTCATGGGTATGTGCATGACCCGGCAGCAGCCATGATGGGAGGCATATCAGGCCATGCTGGTCTTTTTTCCAATGCCAATGACTTGGGGAAAATAATGCAAATGTTTCTTAATGAAGGAGTATATGGGAGTGATCAGTTTTTAAATCATGAAACAGTTGCCTATTTTACTTCAAGGCAAAGCAAAAGCGATGACAATCGTCGTGGACTGGGATTTGACAAACCCGAAACCGACCATACCAGGAAGAGTCCGGCATGCCAGTCAGTATCCCCCGAGAGTTATGGCCATTCGGGATTTACTGGTACTTATGTTTGGGCAGACCCGTCATGCCAGTTGATATACATTTTTCTGTCAAACCGGATTTATCCCGATGCCGCAAACAATAAACTTGCGGATATGAATATAAGAACAAAAATACAGCAGGA
>CAZBCB010000127.1:0-7868 GCA_964489905.1 uncultured Bacteroidales bacterium | reverse complement strand
TATTTTATGTTTATCGGTAAATTACCGTAAGAATAAGCCGGCATATTCCTCCGCATGGTCGTTTCATATAATAAATGCATTAGCACACGCTGATTTTCAGGAGTATGATTATAATCCGGAAAAACACAGGATTGAAGTAATAAAAGATATGCTTATCATACCTAACATCAGTTATAAAATTGAATTTTAGAATCATAACTAACGGATTATATATACCTTTATCTTGTATTTTAACAGATGAAACGGCATTTTTTTAAATATCCTGTCAGAATCCTTGTTGTTGTATTCTTACACTTTCTGATAAAATTGTTTGATAAAACTTTTACAGGAAAGTTATTCCTGTTTGATTTAAGAGGCACATTGTTTCTGATTTATTTTGTTATATTCACCTTAATTATCTGGGAAATTGGGGATATTATCCGCCGGAAAACCGTTAAAATCTTTTCAAACCAGCACGACCTTATAAAAAAGTTTACATACCTGACAATAGTCTTAAGCTGTTATGGTTTGGTTGTAGCATTTTTATTTTCACTTACTTACTATTTATTTGATTTTCTGATTTTCGGCTTTCACCATTATAACGGGATTGAATACCGTTTTATTGATTTGGATGCTTTTATTGGGATATTCTTTGGCTATCTGTTTATTTTAGTGTTGAACGGACAATTATATCTGTTTAATCAATGGAAAAAAGACTATTATCTTGCCACTCAGTTACAGAAAGAAAATCTTCAGGTTAAACTGGAAGCCTTAAAAAATCAGATCGACCCGCATTTCCTTTTTAATAGCTTGAGCACATTAACCACTCTTGTATACAGAAATCAGGATATGGCAGTTGAATATATTAATCAACTTTCAAAGCTTTATCGTTATATACTTGATAATAAAGATGAAGTATTAGTGTTGCTTAAAGATGAGGTTGAAAACCTTGAGTCGTATTTTTTTCTGATACGTATCCGTTTTAGTGATTATATTTTGTTAGATATCAAAATTGATGAAGAAACGAAGTTGAATTCCTATATTTTCCCCAACACATTGCAAATGCTTGCTGAGAATGCTATTAAGCATAACCGTTGTTCACAAAACGAACCTTTAAAGGTTTCGGTATATGAAACTACCAATTTTATTGTAGTTGAGAATCCGATTAGACCAATGCGCCATGTTGAAAATACATCGGGACTTGGATTGAAAAACATTATGAAACGTTATGAATTAATTAATGCTCATAAGATGGAAATTAATGCTGAAAATGAAATATTCAGGGTATATCTGCCCAAATTAAGTCATAAGGTATATGAAAGTATTAATATTTGAAGATGAGAAGCTTACGGCTGAGCGGTTAATTGCTTTGCTGAAATGTTATGATTCTTCTGTTGAAATACTCGCAATTATTGATTCAGTGCAGTCAGGCATTGAGTGGTTTATTCAGAACAAGCCTCCTGATCTGATTTTTATGGATATACGGTTGTCAGATGGCATATCATTTGAATTATTCGAAAAGGTGAATGTTGAGGTTCCTGTAATATTCACCACGGCATACGATGAATATGCCATTAAGGCATTTAAAGTTAACAGTGTGGACTATCTTGTTAAGCCGTATGATTTTAAAGAACTCAAGAATGCGATGGATAAGTTCAGGAAAAGACAGTATTCATTTTCCTGGGCTAATATGAGTTCATTAATAAATAATCCGGAAATTCAATATAAAAACAGGTTTCTGATTAAAATAGGCGATCAGTATAAGCATATCAGTTGTAATGAAATTGCCTATTTTGCTGCGGGGGAAGGGATGGTTGATATCATAACGAAGGAGAAATCATCCTATCCGGTTGATATTTCGCTGGATAAACTTGAGGAACAATTAAATCCTGCTGTGTTTTTCAGGCTCAACCGTAAATATATTACAAGTATTTATGCGGTTAAAAAAATTCATGCATATTTTAACGGACGGCTCAAGATTGAATTGCAGCCACCGGTGTCTGAGGCTGTAATAGTAAGCAGGGAAAAAGCCCCGAAGTTTAAGGAATGGATGGGGGGATAAGCAGTAAAGGACTAATGATTTCAGAACAACTAATACATTCCGTAACCCTATTTTCTGATAATCGGGATCTGACATCTGATTTCAACAATCAGACAGACATTTTTTCTTTAATCCAGTTTATCCATTTGTCAAATCCTTCACCTGTCAGTGCTGATAATTCAATACATTCGAGATTGTGATTAACCTGGTTGATGTATTCTCTTAGCTTTTCAACAGAAAAGCTCAGATGAGGCAACAGGTCTGTTTTATTAATCAGGCAAAGATGTGAACTCATAAACATCTGAGGATATTTGAGTGGTTTGTCTTCACCTTCAGTAACACTTACAATCAGCACCCTGAAATTTTCTCCCAGGTCGAAGAGGGCAGGGCAAACAAGATTGCCAACATTTTCAATAATCAGCAAAGCATTTTGTGAAGGATTGAGGTTTTTAACAGCTTTATTAATCATGTCAGCATCAAGGTGACAACCGCTACCTGTATTTATTTGTACTACAGGAGCGCCTGAAGCCTGAATGCGGCCGGCATCAATTGTGGTTTGCTGATCGCCTTCAATAATATATATGGCATGTTTATCTTTCAGGGCTGCAATTGTTTTTTCGAGCAGGGTGGTTTTTCCTGATCCGGGTGAGCTTACCATATTGATGGCTACAATGCCTCTGGCTTCAAAAAAACCCCTGTTACGCTGAGCCAGCAGATTGTTTTTCTGAAGTATGTCAGTTTCTATTGGAATTGTTTTAAAGCCGGTATTTTCATGATGATGGTCGTGTTCTTCATGATGGATATGATTGTGATCATGATCATGACTGTGCTGGTGACTGTGGTTATGCTCATTATGATGATGGTTGCCCGCACTATTACGATAATGAGTTTGAAGATGGCCGGATGAATGATTGGCATTTTTTGTTTGCTGATTTTCAGGCCTTAATAATGTATAGTTTGTTTCAGATGTCCCGCAGCCACAGGTGTCGCACATAATATGTGTGATTTACAATTTATCATGTAAAAGTATGAAATTTTTATAAATAATAAGACCTTGCTGGTTTTTAAAACCTGCAAATTCTTTACAGGTTATGACAGAGGTCAGGATTTCTGCGTGAACGGCTTGTTTGCAGATATTGATTTCACTCTGAGTTCCTTGCCCTTAATAATAGTTACACTTACCTCACCGCATCCCGGACATGGATCAAACAAATCTGCCGGAGAGTATTCCTTCTGACAAATGTTGCATTTAACAAAAACCGGGATTTCATGAATTATCAGTTGTGCACCTTTTAGCACTGATGATCCTGATGAAACAGCATCCCATGCAAATTCAAGCGCTTCTTTAATTACCCCGGATGCTGCACCCAGTTCAATTTCAACAGCATCAACAGAACCTGTGCTATTTTCCAATGCTGCTGTCTCTGCAATCTCTGCAATATTCTGGGCAATTGAAAACTCGTGCATAACAAAAATTTTTTTTAACAAATCCGGGGCAGTTGCATACCTGAAAGTTTGTCAATTATGCGTGTTCCACCGGTAATGGTTTTCAAAACAGCTTTCCCCGGATGGGTATCGGTTATCCTGCCAATGATTGCAGCTTCTTTACCCTGATTAAACTTTTTCATTATCTCAATCGCCCTGTCTGAGGTCTCTTTACTAACTACAGCTATAATTTTCCCTTCATTTGCCAGATAAAGCGGATCGAAACCATATAATTCACAAATGCCTTTTGTTTCTTCCCGAATAGGCAATAATTCTTCTTCTACCTCAATACCGAATGTTTTCTTTTCAGTTATTTCTGCACAAATGGTAGCAAGCCCTCCGCGGGTAATGTCGCGCATAAATTTTATCTCAATGCCGGCATCAAGTAATGCCTGTATCATGGTATTAAGCGGGGCAACATCTGATTCAAAGGGCTTCTCAAATTGAAGGTTTTCTCTGGCCGCAAGAATGCAAATCTCATGATCGCCAATAAAACCGCTAACCAGCAACTTGTCACCGTGATTAATATTAATACCCGATGAGATATGCGTGTTTTTATTTTCAAGAATGCCTATTCCGCTGGTATTGATATATATTTTATCGCACTGACCATGCTTTACAACTTTTGTATCACCTGTAACAATGCATACACCGGCTTCTGAAGCTGTTTCAGCCATTGACTTTGCAATTTGTTCAAGTTGTTCTATAGGGAACCCTTCTTCGATGATAAATGCAGCACTCAGATAAACAGGCTTTGCAGCAGCTACTGACAGGTCGTTAATAGTTCCGCAAACAGCAAGTTTGCCTATATTTCCGCCCGGAAAAAAAACAGGATCGATTACGTAAGAATCGGTAGTAAAAGCTATCTGGCCGCCTGCCTCAAGAATAGCTGAATCACCAAATAAATCAAGGGCAGGATTGGAAAAGAAACGTGCAAATGTGTGGCGGATAAGATCGGATGTCATTTTTCCACCGCTACCATGTCCTAAGGTGATAATATTTTGCATCTTTGAATTAATATCTTTGTATTATATGTTAAGATCGATTAAAATCAGTAAGATGTAAGGAATTGTTAACTATCAATTTTGGCAGGTAAAAATAAAAAAAGGATATGAATAAAATATTACTTTATGCCAAAAGAACCTATATATTTGTTTGTTCGGGAGAAACATAATAAACATTTAAATATTGATTTATTGGTGTACTACCGGCTTATTAAAATCTATGATCCCGAATATACCCAAATGTGTCAATTGTAATTTATTTCTTTTTGCAAATTCTTGAAAAGCTCTTATTTTAGCATTGTTTTGTGCAGTATATAGTAATAAATCGATCAAGAAAGACTATTCAGCCTGTTTGTCAATTGAAAAAATCAATTGACAAATGGGGGTTTATTAATACTTAAAACCATTTAAAAATAATAATTATGAGCCTGTTTGATAAAATCAGCAACGACCTTAAAAATGCCATGCTTGCCAAACAAAAAGACAGACTTGAGCCATTAAGAGCCATAAAAACTGCCTTTTTGCTTGCAAAAGCTGAAACGGGAGCTGAAACCCTTCAACCCGATCAGGAAATAAAAATTCTGCAAAAGCTTATAAAACAGCGGAGAGATTCGGCAGAAATTTACAAATCGCAAAACCGTATGGATTTATATCAGAAAGAAGTTGATGAAGCAACCATCATTGAAGAATACCTGCCAAAACAATTAAGCACTGATGAAATTGAGGCTGCAGTGAAGCAGATTATTCAACAGGTGGATGCCAGGACACCACAGGATATAGGTAAAGTAATGAGCGTTGCCAGCAAAGAATTATCAGGCAAAGCCGAAAATAAAACTATAGTTGAGATTGCAAGGAAACTGTTAACTGTGGGTTAAACCTCAGGTAGCCTGTCATTGACAGGATTGACAACAATAATAAATAAAAACATTTCCCGTCGGATAAAATTTAACCCGGATTAATCAACAGGAGGCATGAAAATGCCGTACTACTGATTACATTTGCGTAACCCTCCTGATTAATCGGAATAAAATTTGTAGTTCAGCATTTTTAAAATGCTGAACTACAAATTTTTATTACGCATTGCTGATGCGTAATTTGGGTATAAATGTTTTTTGAACTTGATCTGACATTAGTAAAATTCCCGCCTGTTATCTTTTATGCGCACCATTTTCTTGATGGCATCGTATGCAGTGTAATTGATACGTGCAGCATAATTGCGGTTAATATACATCTTTTCTCTATTAAGCATTTCGGGAGTCACCTCGCCGGGTATATTCACATTGGTTACCATTACAACAAATACTCCGCTATTGCCTGTTAATGGTTTTGAAACAACATTTTTTTCCAGTTGAAAAGCACTGGCTACAATAACAGGTTCACTGCCTATTTCGGGTAGTGAAGGATAGGACAGTCGTATTCCGGGAGCTGTGTTTACCTGTAAATTAAGTTTATCTGCAAGTTGTTCAATGGTAATACCCTGACTATATTTTGAATTTATTTCTGCAATAATTTTTTCGGCTTTCTTTTCTTTACGCACTTCATGCCCAATTTCCTCCTTGAGTTCATCTAATGGAATATACCCTTCTTCATGAATTTTATCCAGTACTCCGATTACATATTTATCTCCAAATTTGAATACCTGTGAAGAAACATCTTTTTCATCAGCCTTGTATGCCCATTTAATTAGCTGGCGCGGTGATTCAAGGCCGGGGATTTCGCGGTCGAGTGGTTTAACTCCTTTTGCCTGGCGGACGTAAACAGCCAGATTTTGTTGTTCAACAGCTTTGTTGAATTTTTCGTAGGTGTTGTTAATGCCTGCAAATTCATAAGCTTTTGAATAATAAATCTGATCTGTTGTGTTACTCGGTACAACTTTTCGTTCAAGAATGCCTACCTGGACCTTTTTAACTGGTTTCGACTGGTCTGTAATCTGAACTACATGAAGGCCATACTGTGTAGGGACAATTTTAATATCACCTTTTTTCCCGAAGAAACAAGAATCAGAAAAAGGTTTGACCATATCACCTTCCTTAAACCATTTCAGGTCACCGCCTTCCATAACCGATCCCTTATCAGCGGAATACTTTTTTACCAGTTCTGCAAAATCAGCTCCTTTAGTAATAAGATCCTTCAGGCTGTCAGCCAGTTGCCATATTTGCGAAGCATTTGTTTGTGTTGCCTGAAGTAAAATATGCCGTGCACGAACAGAATCAGGCAGATAATCGATTGCTGCCAGTTTTGCCAGTTTGTAAGCATTATCTTCAAAATAAGGCCCGATAACTGTCCCTAATTCCGATTTAAACATGATATCATTCATGGTGTCGGGCAGTTCACCGTATGAATAGTATTTGTCATCAAAAGGAGAAGATGAATTAAGGTTTACATATTGTTTTGTGTCTTCTGCTTTGGCAAATTCATCTTTGCTTCGTACAATATATTCTTCAGCTTCCTGAAAATCTTCCTTTGATGGTATTACTTCAAAATACAGGTATCGCAAATCTCTTGATTCTTCCTGTTTGTATTTATTTTTGTGTGCAGTATAATATTTTTCCAAATCAGCCTTACTTACTGTGACAGCAGAATCAGAAACTGAAGTAAAAGGTTTCACGACAAATTCAAAATCAATGGACGAATTCATATCGTTGAAGTGGCGTCTTGCTTCAAGTGTTGTGGCAATAATGCTTTTACGGAGCAATGTCAGATACTTCTCAAAGCGACGGCTACGGTAAACTTCATTTTCAACAAACTGATAATACGTTTTTTCATCACTTTCATCAATTTCCTGCAATGAATTAATAAACTGCGCGAGTCCCTGCCGGTTTAGCGTACCTGTTTGAGGATCGCCCAGATATTGTATAACAAGATAATGAGGATTTTCACCAAGGAAAAGTTCTTTAAGCTCATCCACACTCACATCAATACCTGTTTTTTTGTATTCTTTTTCGAGTATGACATCCTGTACCATATTTTCCCAGATAGCATTTCTGAACCTGTCCATAATGTTTTCGTCAAAACTTAACTGGCCGGTTCGTATTTGCTGAAATTTCTCAAGTTTTTTAACCTGTTCTTCAAAGTCGGTATAAGGAATTGATCTTCCGGCAATTTCAGCTATTTCATGTTTCGAACTTGAAAAAAGAGTTCCGCCTGAATCAAGAAAGTCACTTAAAACAAACGCAAACAAAGCCAGACCAATAATAATGGCCAGAAGCAAACCTGCCCTCACCCTTAATTTTTCAAGTATTGCCATAGAAAGTAGATAAATTAAATAGTTTTAAAAACAGTGTACGAATATAGTAATTTCTGTTTTTATAAAAGAATGAATTTAAAAAATGTAAAAAAGTGAATGAATCTGTTTATTT